>JAOPUS010000371.1 GCA_025963345.1 Blastococcus sp.
GAGCGGGAGACGGACCTCCTCCTCGCCGCGATCGCCGCCGGCCGAGACGTCCTCATCGAGGGTCCGCCGGGCACCTCGAAGTCGACCCTGCTGCGGTCGATCACCCATGAGTGGGGAATCCCGCTGCTCTTCGTCGAGGGCAACGCCGACCTGACTCCGGCTCGCCTGGTCGGCCACCACAACCCGGCCCGGGTACTGCGCGAGGACTACACCGAGGACAACTTCGTCGCAGGACCGCTGGTGACAGCCATGCGCAGCGGGGGCTTCCTGTACGTGGAGGAGTTCAACCGGGCACCGGAGGACACCCTCAACACGCTGCTCACCGCCATGGCTGAACGACGCATCACGGTCCCCCGCCTGGGGACAGTGGAGGCCCGACCCACCTTCCGGGTCGTCGCCTCGATGAACCCCTACGACAACATCGGGACGACGCGGCTGTCCTCCGGCGTCCTGGACCGGCTCTGCCGCCTCGCGGTGGACTACCAGGACGCGGCGGCCGAGCGCGGCATCGTCGCCTGGCGCACCGAGGTGGACTCCGCGCGGCTGGTGGCCGACGCGGTCGCCGTGACGCGGGCGACGCGGGAGCGCGAGGACGTCCGGCAGGGCAGCAGTGTGCGCGGCGCGATCGACGTCGCCCTGGTGGCCGCCCAGCTTGCCGCGCTGCGGGACGTCCCGCTGCCCGACATCGACTCGGAGCTGCCACCCCGGGACCTGCCGGGCGACTACACCGCCGTGGTGCTGGACGCGATGCTCGTGGCACTGTCGGGCCGGATCCAGCTCGACGAGACCCTCACCGAGGCGCCGGAGGCCGTGCTCAGGGAGATCTGGGAGGACCACTTCCTCCTGCAGCCCGCGGTGGCCGACCCCGGTTGAAGGACGGTCGAGGGCGACTCGCCCGTCGCCCGGCCGGGCCGGCGGGCCGCCGGGCCACGGCGCCCCCTGCGGCCGCTCCCCCGCCGGCCCAAGCAGCTGGCCGCTGAACCGGCCGTGTTCCGTCCTGGCGCCGGCGGACACGCCCTCGTCACCGGCGGGGGTGCGCGCCGCCGCAGCGGCGCGGCGGGTCCGGCCGGCGACACCACGCCGGGCTCCTCCGACGAGCAGGGACAGGTGATCGAACTCGCCGAGTTCGATGCGGCCGCGACGGCCGCGGACGCCCTCGCGCGGCGGCAGGCCCGTGAGATCGCCCGCCGGCTCGCCGTCGCCCGCCCACGGCACGACGACCGCAGCCGCGGAGCGGGTGGGGAGCTGGCCAGCGTCCGATGGCGCGCCGGATCGGACGACATCGACCTCGACCGGACCCTGGACGCGCTGGCCGAGACGCCGTTCCCGGAGGACGACGACATCGTCGTCCGCGAGCGCAGGCGGACGCGCCGGTCGGTCGTCCTCGTCGTCGACGTCTCCGGATCCATGCGGGGCGAGCGGGTGCGCACGGCGGCCGCGGCCGTTGGCGCCCTGGCGGGCGAGCTGGCCCGCGACCGCGTGGCGGTGGTCGCCTTCTGGTCCGACGCCGCGGTCCTGCTACGGCTCGGCGAAACCGTCGAGCCCGTCGGCATCCTGGACCTCCTGCTCCGCGTGCCCACCGAGGGCCTGACCAACGTGGCCTTCGCCCTCGAGGTGGCCCGCCGTCAGCTCGCCGGCGTGCCGCCGCGGGATGCCCGGGTGCTGCTCCTGTCGGACTGCGTCCACAACGCCGGACCCGATCCGCGCTCGGTGGCCGCGAGCCTCCCGCGACTCGACGTGCTGGTCGACGTCTCCGGAGAGGTCGACACCGACCTGGGGCGGGACCTCGCCGCCGTGGGGCGCGGCCGCGTCCGGCTGATCCGCACCCACCGGGACGTCGCGGCGGCGATGAGCGACCTGTTCGCCGACCGCCGCTGAACAGTCATATCGAAACCCTTCCCGGAACGCCCTTGACGACTGCCGCCCCGATCGATGACCATCGGCCGGGAGGGGACTTCGGCCTGGTGTTCGCCGCCCTCCCGACGACGAGGACGCGATCCGCATCGCAATGACAGGCGCTCTCGGGCTCTCCGCTGGAGCGTTCCCAGGGTTTCTGGTCGTCGGCCGCGACCAGGCCTGAGGAGCTCCGGATGGACGAAGTCAGCGGCTCGGCACAGCCGAGCCTCGCGGACGTGCGGCGGGCCCGATGGCTCCTCGTCGCCTGCCTGATCGGCATCTTCTCGACGACGTTCCCCGCCACGATCCTGACCATCTCGCTGCAGCCGATCGCCCTCGATCTGGGGTCCATGCCCTCCACGATCGCCTGGGTGACGACAGCGCCGATGCTGGCCTCCGCGGTCGCGACACCCGTGCTCGGCCGGCTCGGCGACCTGCGCGGTCACCGCCGTCTCTACCTGTTCGGGCTGATCCTCGCCGGCACCTTCTCGGTGCTCACCGCGATGGCGTGGAACGCCCCCAGCCTCATTGCCTTCCGCACGATGTCGCAGCTCGGAGCCGCCGCCACCGTGCCCGCCACGTTCGCCATCCTGTTCCGCGCCTTTCCGGCCGCCGAGCGGGTGCGCGCGTCGTCGCTCGCCTCGGGGACCCTCGCGGGCGCCGCGGTGGTCGGGGTCGTGATCGGCGGCCCGCTCGTGGATCTGGTCGGCTGGCGGCCGATCTTCCTCGTGCATGCCGGGATCTCGTTCCTGGCGTTGGTGTTCGCCGTCGTCACCCTCCCCAAGGACGACCGGGTCCGCTCCGGTGGCGAGCTGGACGTGGCCGGCGCGGCAGCACTGGCGGTCGCGACGCTCCTGCTCACCTTCGGCGTCAACCGGCTCGGGGCCTGGGGCTGGTCGCCTGTGCCGCTGGTCTCCCTGGGCCTCGTGCCGTTCGCCGTCTGGGCCCTGGTGGTCATCGAGCGGCGTGCCCGGTCGCCGCTGCTCCCGCTGCGGGTGCTGGCCGCCCGCAACACCCGGGTGGTCTGCGCGGCCACGTTCCTGCTCGGCGCCGGCTGGATGGGCAACTTCGTCATCACACCGCTGCTGCTGCTGTCGGTGCTCGGCGTCTCGGTGGCCGTGACGTCGCTGATCACCGTGCCGCGGGCGACCTTCATCATGCTGTCCGCACCTGTCGCCGGACGGCTGGGCGTCCGCTACGGCGAGCGACGGCTCGTCGTCGTCGCCGGCGCTTCGTTGGCCCTGGTCCTGGGACTCATGGCCGTGGGCGCGGCGACGACCAGTGTGGTGGTCATCGCCGTGGCCCTGCCCCTGAGCGGGTGGGCCCTCGGTCACGCCCAACCGGGGTTGATCTCGGCCATGGGCCACGCCGTCAGCGAGGAGGACTTCGGGGTCGCCGTCTCGCTGCAGCAGACGGCGAACCAGATCGGCGCGGTCGTCGGCATCGGGCTCTTCACGGCCCTCGCCGCCGACTCGACCACCGAGGGGCCGTTCGTCCTCGTCTTCCTGCTGACCGCTGCGTGTGCGCTGGCGGCAGCGCTGCTCGCGCTGCGGATGCAGGACAGCCGCGCCATCGAGCCCCACATCCCGCCCCCGGTCGACGACGGTCGCGAACTGCTCCCACTGAAGCAGGAGCAGTCCCCGTGAGCTCGCCGACGAAGGGATCCCACCCATGACCAGCGAGGAGATCAGCATGGACGCACGCACACTCGAGGACACGACGGTCGGCACCCTCCCGATCGGGGACCTTCCGGTCCGGCGACTGGGGTTCGGGGCGATGCGCATCTCCAGCGCCCGGAACGGCGAAGGCAAGCGCGACCGGGGCGAGGCCGTGCGGCTGTGCCGGCGGGCGTACGAGCGCGGCGTCCGGTTCTTCGACACGGCGGACATCTACGGGCTCGGTGAGTCCGAGGAGATCATCGCCGAGGCGCTGCACCCCTACCCCGACGACCTGGTGATCGGCACCAAGGCCGGGTACCGGCCGGCCAGGATCGACCCCGGGCACGCGACCATGCCGCCCCGCGGCCGCCCGGAGGACATCAAGGCCCAGTGCGAGAAGAGCCTGCGGGCGCTGCGGCTGGACTGCCTGGCGCTGTACCAGGTGCACGCGCCCGACCCCGAGATCCCCTACGCCGACACCCTCGGCGCCTTCACCGACCTGCAGCAGGAGGGCAAGGTCCGGCACATCGGCGTCTGCAACGTCAGCGAGGCCCAGCTGGAGCTGGCCTGCTCGATGTTCCCCGTCGTGTCGGTGCAGAACCGCTACAACGCCTCCGACCGCGCGTTCGAAGGCGTCCTCGCCGCGTGCGAGCAGGCCGGGATCCCGTTCCTCCCCTGGCAGCCGATCGCGGTGAAGCCGAACCTGGCCGGGCGCACGGTCGCCGAGGTGGCGACCGACATGGGGGTCCTGCCCCAGCAGGTGGCGCTCGCGTGGCTCTTCCGGCGCTCGCCGTCGATGCTGCCGATCCCGGGGACGTCCAAGGTCTCCCACCTGGACGACAACATCGACGGGGCCTGGGTCTCCCTGTCCGACGAGGACTACTCCCGCATCGACCTGGCCGCCGCCCTGTAGTGAGCCGCCCCGCAGCGAGCACTGTCCGGGTGCACACTCCGCGCCCCTGGTGGGCACTCGTCGTGCTCTGCATCAGCCTGGTGGTCGTCACCATCCAGACCAGCATCCTGAACGTCGCGCTGCCCAGCCTCGTCCGGGACATCGGCGCCGACGACGCCGAGCTGCAGTGGATCGTCGACTCCTACATCGTGGCGTTCGCCGGTGTGCTGCTGACCGGCGCCGCACTCGCGGACCGGTTCGGACGTCGCGGCGTGATGATGGCGGGGCTGGTGCTCTGCGGGGTCTCCTCCGTCGCCGCGGCACTCGCGCAGGACCCGGCGCCGCTGATCGTCTGGCGCACCGTCATGGGGATCGGGGCGGCGCTCGTCATGCCGGCGACGCTCTCCATCCTGGTGAACGTCTTCACCGAGCCCGCCCAGCGCACCCGCGCCATCGCGTACTGGTCGCTGATGAACGCGACCGGCGCCTTCATCGGTCCCATCGCCGGTGGACTGCTGCTGGGCTGGACCTCCTGGCAGGCCTGCTTCTACGTGACCGTGCCACTGATCGTGGTGGCGGTGGTCCTGGGATACGTCGTCGTCCCGACCTCGCGGGACCCGGCCGCCGCGCGGTTCGACGTGGCCGGGGGCGTGCTGTCCACGGCAGCGCTGGGCGCACTGATCTGGGGGATCATCGAGGGCCCCTCGCGCGGCTGGACCGACGGCGTCGTCCTGGGCGTGTTCGTCGCGGCCCTCGCACTCGGCGTCGCGTTCGTGGTGTGGGAGCGGCGCACGGCCGCGCCGATGCTCGACCTCACGATCTTCGCCAATCGGCAGCTCCGCGGCGCCACCGTCGCGCTGACGGTCGCCTTCCTGGCCATGACCGGCGGCATGTACCTCGCCGGCCTGGCCCTCCAGCTGGCCAAGGGGTACACCCCGCTGGCCGCGGCGGTGGCGATCTCCGTGCCGGTGACCGTCGTCAACTTCCTCGTCGTGCCCCGCACGCCGTGGCTCATCGAGCGGTTCGGCACCCGGGTCATGGTCAGCGGGGGCATCGCGCTCATCGCCGGCTCCGCGCTCGTCATCTCGACCATGACGGTGTCCTCGGGATACCTCACGCTCTGCGTCGGCTTCTCCATGATGGCCCTGGCGTTCAGCTCCTTCGTCCCGGCCAGCACGGAGGCGGTCGTCACCTCGGTGCCGGCCGAGCGGTCCGGCGGGGCGTCGGCGGTCAACCAGCTCACCCGACAGGTCGGCCAGGCGCTCGGCGTCGCGCTCGGAGGTGCGCTGACGGCCGTCGGGTACTCCGCCTCGTTCACCGCACCGGACCGGGGCCTGAGCCCGGCCGCCGCCGACGCGGCCGGGTCGTCGTTGACCGACGCCCTGGCGGTCGGCGCCGGCTTTCCGGCGCCCGTTCGTGAGGCGCTGGCGCTCGCCGCACGCGAGGCCTACGTGTCCGGCGTCCGGTTGTCCCTCTGGGTGGCCGCGGGTATCGCCCTCTGCGGTGCGGCGTACGCCGCCGTGACCATCCCCGGCCGGCGGGCGGCCCCGGACGACGGGCATGCCGTCGAGCAGGACCCGCGGGCCGTCGACCCCACCGGGACGGCGTTCGAGACGACGTGAGCGGCCGGGGGACCACCTGGGCCCCGGGCCGCCTCGGTCAGAGCGGCGCTTCGGGGAGGCCGCGCCCCCGACGTGCCGCGTTGTACTCGTGGACGAGGCCGCGCTCGTAGTTCTGCGTCCACTCCGGAGGGAGGGCCTTCCATGCCGCCCCGATGTCGAGCCGGGGCGCCCGGCGCAGGCGCTCGGCGG
>JAOPUS010000372.1 GCA_025963345.1 Blastococcus sp.
TGGTAGCCGTCCTCCGGGACCGGCCGTCCGAGTGCAACCGCCTGCAGGCTGCGGCCGAACCGCTCGATCTGCGCGCCGGCGTCGTTGACGTAGTACTCGCGGCTCACGTCGGCGCCGCTGGCCTCCAACAGGCGGGCCAGGGCATCGCCCACCGCGGCCCACCTCGTCGATCCGAGCGTGACCGGCCCGGTCGGGTTCGCCGAGACGAACTCGAGGTTGAGCTTCTGCCCGGCGAGCACGTCGGTGCGGCCGTACGCGTCAGCGGCGGTCACGGCGTTGACCGCGATCTGCCCGAGCGCGCCCTGCGCAAGCGTGATGTTGAGGAAGCCGGGACCGGCCACGTCCACGCGGGCGATCCCCGCCTGGGAGCGCAGCTCCTCCGCCAGCACCTCGGCCACCTCGCGCGGCGGCCGGCCGGCGGCCTTGGCCAACCGGAGGGCGATGTTGGTGGCGTAGTCCCCGTGCTCGCGGTTCTTGGGACGCTCGACGACGACCTCGTCGGGCACCTCGACGGCGAGCACGCCTCGGTCGACGGCCCCGCTCACGGCGGTCCGGACGACGTCCTGCAGCTGCTCGGGTGTCACCGCACGAGCGTACTGACCCCGATTCCCGGCACTCCGGGCCTGCCCAGCTCCCGCGGTCCGCACCGGCGCCCGACCTAGACTCGGTATCCGGACGGGGCGCCCTGCGCCCGACCCCCAGCATTCGAGGAGAGGCCTTGGCCAAGGACCGCACGCCCGCGAGCGGCAAGCCCGCCGGCAAGGGGAGCACCGCCGGCAAGGGCCGCACCCGGCCACCGGCGAACGTGGTGACCCCGCAGCGGCCCTGGGGCCTGATCGCGGCAGCGATCGCCGTCGCCGTCTTCGCCGTCGCCGTCCTCACCTACGCCGTCGTCAAGGTGAACGCGTCCAACGCCGACAAGGTGCAGTCCGCCGACGAGATCTCGGGCCTGCAGACCTTCGACTACGCGGCCGGCCAGGACCACGTGACCACGCCGGTCCAGTACGAGCAGTCGCCGCCGGTCGGTGGGCCGCACGACGGCAACTGGGCCGACTGCACCGGCACCGTCTACGCCGTCGACGTCCGGCACGAGAACGCGGTGCACAGCCTCGAGCACGGCGCCGTCTGGATCACCTACAACCCCGGCACGCTCTCCGACGCGGACGTGGCGAAGCTGGCCGGCCTCGTCGACGGCCAATCCGGCCGGATGCTCTCCCAGTACGTGGGGCTGGACTCCCCCATCAGCCTGCAGTCCTGGAACCACCAGCTGAAGGTCGACTCGGTCGACGACAAGCGGATCAAGCAGTTCGCCGACTTCTTCACCCGCAACGGCGACTTCTACCCCGAGGTCGGGGCCAGCTGCGAGAACCCGGACTTCAAGGCGAACCCGCTGGTCGCCGGCGACGCGAGCACGCCGGTCGGCCCGAGCGACATGCCCACCACCCCGACCCCCGCCGCCGGAAGCGCCACCGAGAGCGCCCCGGCGCCGACCACCGCTCCCTGATCCACCCGAACCACCACGCCCGAACCACCGAGGTGACGACCGTGACCGAACCCGCTCCCGCCGGGCGCGGCCTGCTGCGGCCGGCGCTGATGGCCGTCATCGCCGTCGCGCTGGTCCTGCTCGGCGGCGGGCTCGCCGTGGCCCTCGGCATCGGCCGGGCGGCGGACCCCTCGGCGGACTCGGTCGACGCGGGCTTCTCCCGGGACATGTCACGGCACCACCTGCAGGGTGTGGAGATGGCCAACCTCGCGCCCGACCGCAGCACGGACCCGGAGATCCGTCAGCTGGCCTTCGACATCTCCGCGACCCAGACCAACCAGGTCGGCCGCATGGAGGGCTGGCTGTCGCTGTGGGGCCTACCGCCCTCCGGCGGGGAGACGATGGCCTGGATGGGCGGCACGGGAAGTGGCCACAGCGGCCACGCGATGGACGTCGGCCAGAGCGTCCTGATGCCCGGGATGGCGACCGAGGACGAACTGACCAACCTGCGGAATCTGACCGGCGCCCAGTTCGACGTCGAGTTCCTACGGCTGATGATCCGCCACCACCAGGGCGGCAAGGAGATGGCGGTCTACGCGGCCGGGCACGCGGACGTGGCGGCCGTCCGCCGGCTGGCCGGCGCCATCGCCGACACGCAGACGGCGGAGGTCACGACGATGGCGCGGATGCTGACGGCGCGGGGCGGCACTCCCCTTCCGTCGCCCTGAGGCCCTCCGTCCGGGGGTCCGCCCGGTGGCTGATAGCGTTTCGTCTGCAACACGGACGAGCCCCCGTAGCTCAGGGGATAGAGCACTGCCCTCCGGAGGCAGTGGCGCAGGTTCGAATCCTGCCGGGGGCACTCTTCCGCTTTTCACCAGTTCGCGACCCGCGCGTCGGCAGCACGCATGGCCGTCCGCGGCCACGGACAGCATCGGCATCCGGCGAGCACAAGCGGGCGAGGTCGAGCTCGCGTACGAGACCTTCGGCACGGCCGGGGATCCACCGGTGCTGCTGGTCATGGGTCTGGCGACGCAGATGATCGGCTGGCCCGACGACTTCTGCCGGCAGTTGGCCCACCGCGGCTACGTCGTCGTCCGGTTCGACAACCGCGACATCGGCCTACGTGCACGACGCCGGCGCGCCCGACGTCATGGCGGTGCTCGGTGGCGACCACTCCTCCGTGCCCTACGGGCTGACCGACCTCGCCGCCGACACGGTCGGCCTCCTCGACGCACTGGGACTGGACAGCGTCCACCTGGTCGGCGCCTCCATGGGCGGGATGATCGCCCAGCTCGTCACGCTGCAGGCGCCCGAGCGGGTCCGCAGCCTCACCTCGATCATGTCGACGACCGGAGAGCCCTCCGTGGGGGCGCCGTCCGACGCCGCCCTCGGTTTGCTGCTGACGCCGCCGGCCGGCGACCGTGACGGCGCTGTGCAGCGAGTGGTCGACACCTACCGTGTCATCGGTTCTCCGGGCTTCGAGTTCGACGAGGCGGCGCTGCGGGACCGGGCCGGGCTCTCCTTCGACCGTGCCTACGACCCCGCCGGCGTCGCCCGACAACTCGCGGCGATCCTCACGACGCCCGACCGCACCACGGACCTGACGTCGATCGCGGTGCCGTGCCTCGTCGTCCACGGCGCCGAGGACGCACTCGTGAACGTCAGCGGTGGTCACGCGACGGCAGCGGCCATCCCGGGCGCCGAGCTGCTGATCGTCGACGGGATCGGTCACGACCTGCCCCGCGAGGTGTGGCCCGCAGCTCATCGAGCGGATGACCGCCCTGTTCGACCGCGCGACCTGACCCGGCCGGTCAGCTGGTCAGCATCCCGCCTTCGACCGGGATCGTCGTGCCGGTGACGTATCCGCCGGCGTCACTGACCAGGAACACCAGCGCCGCGGCCAGCTCGTCCGGGTCACCCTTGCGGCCGACCAGTACGCGCTCGAGCTGCGACTCGAGGTAGCCCTCGGGGTACTGGTCGGTCATCTCCGAGGTGAAGAACCCGGGCGCGAGCGCGTTGACCCGGATCCCCTTGCGCCCGGTCCACTGCTGCGCCAGGTCGCGGGTCAGCCCGATCAGCCCGGCCTTGCTCGCCGCGTACGCCGCCTGCGGCAGACCCGCCGTCGTCAGGCCGAGCACGCTGGAGATGTTGACGATCGAGCTGCCCGGCTGCATCACCCGCCCGCACGCCTGGGCCATCCAGTAGCAGCCGTTGAGGTTGACGTCGATGACCTGCCGGAACTGCTCGGGAGTCTCCCGGGTGGCCGGGGCCGCGGTGCCGATCCCGGCGTTGTTCACCAGGATGTCAACACGGCCGAACTCCCCCATCGTCGCGTCGACGAGCGCCTGGCAGTCCTCCGGCACGGACACATCGGTGCGCACGGCAATAGCCCGGCGCCCTGCGGCCTCCACGGCCTGCTGCGTGTCGGTCAGCCGGTCGGCGCGGCGGGCACCAAGGGCGACGTCGGCCCCCGCCTCGGCCAGCGCGCGGGCGAACACCGCACCGAGCCCGGAGGACGCCCCCGTCACGATCGCCACCCGGCCGTCCAGCCGGAACATGTCCAGGATCGTGCGGTCTGCCACCGGTTCGGTTCCCCTCGTCGAGTGCCCAGCCGCGCCGGCTGGTCCCCCCGACCGTAGCCAAGTCGTGGGGTAGCTCACCTCCCGAGCGGGTAGGCCGCTGGCCAGGACCTCGACGGGGAGGAACCCCCCATGAGCAATCTGGCCCAGAATCTGATCGACACCGCCGCGAAGGACGGGACCCATCCGGCGCTGCGGATGGACGAGGCACACCTCACGTACGACGAGTTCCGGGATGCGGCACGTACGACGAGTTCCGGGATGCGGCGCTGCGGGTCGCCGCGTCGCTGCAGTCCCGCGGGATCGACCCCGGCGACCGCGTCGGCATGGTGCTACCGAACGTCCTGTCGTTCCCGATCGTGTTCTACGGCGCGCTTCTCGCCGGAGCGGCCGTGGTGCCGATGAACCCGCTGCTGAAGGCACGGGAGATCGAGTACTACCTGCGCGACTCCGGCGCCCGGATCGTCGTCGCGGGCGAGCAGTCGGCCGAACCGGCCACCGAGGCGGCCTGCACGGTCGGGATCGAGGACGTGACCGTCGGACCCGCCCTCCCCGGTGCGCTCCTGGCCGACGAGGGTCTGACGGGTCCGGTCGACCGGGCTGACGGCGACACCGCGGTGATCCTCTACACCTCCGGGACCACCGGTCAGCCCAAGGGCGCCGAGCTCACGCACGCCGGCCTGAACAGCAATGCCCGCACCACCCAGGAGACGCTGCTGGAGGGCACCCCGGACGACGTGATCATGGGCTGCCTGCCGCTGTTCCACGTCTTCGGCCTGACCTGCTCGCTGAACGCCGGCGTCCTGGCCGGGTCCAGCCTCACGCTCATCCCCCGTTTCGACGGTGCCAAGGCCCTGTCGGTGGTGGAGCGCGACGGGGTCACCGTCTTCCAGGGCGTCCCGACGATGTTCTCCGCGATGCTGCACTCGCCCGACGCCGGGGAGGCCGACGTCTCCAGCCTCCGGCTGTGCGTCTCCGGCGGCTCCGCGATGCCGGTGGAGGTCATGCGCTCGTTCGAGGAGACGTTCGGCTGCATCGTCCTCGAGGGCTACGGCCTGAGCGAGACGTCACCGGTCGCCTCGTTCAACCACCCGCACGCCGAGCGCAAGCCCGGATCGATCGGCACGCCCATCCGCGGTGTCGAGCTGCGCCTGGTCGACGACGACGGCAAGGACGTCGCTGCCGGGGACGTCGGCGAGATCGCGATCCGCGGTGAGAACGTGATGAAGAGTTACTGGAACCGGCCGGAGGACACCGCGACGGCGATCCCCGATGGCTGGTTCCGCACCGGCGACCTCGCCCGTCAGGACGAGGACGGCTACTTCTTCATCGTCGACCGCAAGAAGGAGATGATCATCCGCGGCGGATACAACGTGTACCCGCGGGAGATCGAGGAAGCGCTCTACGAGCACCCCGCGGTGGCCGAGGTGGCGTGCATCGGCATCAGCCACCCCGACCTCGGCGAGGAGGTCGTCGCCGCAGTCGCGCTGAAGCCCGGCGCCAGCGCGGACCCCGACGAGCTGCAGGCCTTCGTCAAGGAACGGGTGGCCGCCTACAAGTACCCGCGGCACGTGTGGCTGGTCGACTCCCTCCCGAAGGGGCCGACGGGCAAGATCTTGCGGCGCTCGGTGGAGGTGCCCGAGCAGGTCGGCCGGCGATGAGCACGCCCACCGGGCCGGCACAGGGCAGACCCGCCCCCCCGTCGCCACCGCTGTGGCGGCAGGTCTTCGACACCGCCGAGCGAGCCGTCGCGCCCCGGGCGGAGAGCCTCGTGCGGACGCCGTCCTTCGCACTGGGCGCCGCGCTCGTCCGCCGCGCCCAGACCCTCGCCCGCCACTCCGCCCGGGGCCTCACCGCCCGCGCGTGGCACCTGGTGAACCTTCCGGCCGGTAGCGACATCGGGCGGCTCCGGGCGCAGATCGGTGCGCTCGACCGCGAGGTGCGGCGACTGGGCCTGCAGCTCGAGGCCGAACGACGTCGGAACGCCGCCCCGGCCCACCGACCCAGCGACATGTCCACGACGACGGAGGACAGCGATGCCCACGGTGCCCAGCCCGCAGACAGTGCTCGACCGCGTCCGGCGCGACGTCGAACGCAACGCACTCCGGGCACGTAACGGCATCAAGCTGGTCGCCGGGGTCGACCGACCTGGCGTGGGGCAGACCCCGAAGGACGTCGTGTGGCAGCGCGGCCGGACTCAGCTCTGGCACTACCGCAACGACCCCGTCGACGGTGGTGGGGTCCGCTACGGGCCGCCGCTGCTCATCGTCTTCAGCCTGATCAGCCGGAGCTACATCCTCGACCTCACGCCGGGGAACAGCTTCGTCGAGCAACTGCTCGAAGCAGGATTCGACGTCTACCTGCTCGACTGGGGCGAGGCCGACGAGCGGGACGCCGGGAACGGTCTCGAGGACTACGTCGACGACTACATCCCGGCCGGCATCGACCGCGTGCTCGAGCTCTCCGGGGCCGACGAGGTGAACCTCTTCGGTTACTGCTTCGGCGGCGACCTCACCCTGCTCTACGCCGCCCATCACCCGGACGCCCCGCTGCGCAGCCTCACGGTGCTCGCGACACCGGTCGACTTCCGGCACATGGGGCCGCTCGCCGACGTGTTCTCCGTCGGGCGCATGGACGTCGACTCGGTGCTGAGCGCCGACGGCAACGTGCCGCCGTCGGTCGTCGTCCAGGGGTTCCGCACCCTGACCCCCACGGCCGAGGTGACCCGTTACGTCACGCTCTGGGAACGGCTGTGGAACGACGAGTACGTCGCCTCCTACCAGGCGATGACCGGCTGGTCGGACGACCACGTGCCCTTCCCCGGCGCGGCGGCCCGCCAGACGGTCGAGATGCTCGTGCGCGCCAACGGGATGCTGAACGACCGGCTCCAGGTCGGTGGGGACCCGGTCCACCTCAGCGACATCCAGGTGCCGTTCCTCACCGTGCGGGCCAACCGGGACCACATCGTGCCGCC
Organism: Blastococcus sp.; assembly: GCA_025963345.1. GTDB lineage: Bacteria > Actinomycetota > Actinomycetes > Mycobacteriales > Geodermatophilaceae > Blastococcus_B. Next base: position 7,037 of record JAOPUS010000372.1, read on the forward strand.
GGAGGCGACCGCGCCGCTGATCGACCTCGTCGGCTCGCCGGACAAGCACGAGCTGTGCCTGGACGCCGGTCACATGGGTCTGGTCGTCGGGCGGACGGCAGCCCGGACGACGGTGCCGACCATCATCGAGTTCCTCCGCAGCCGCAGCGACGACGTCGCGACTGGCACTGCGCAGGAGGCCTGAGATGCCGGTGGTGGAGCTCGGCCCCGAGCGCTGCGACGCCCTGCTGCGGTTCTTCGCCGCCCTGCCCGAGGGCGACCTCACCTTCATCAAGGAGGAGGTCACCGACCCTGACACCGTCCACTCCTGGGCATCCGGTCCGGCGTCCGGCGGTCGCTGGGTCGCGGTGGACGACGAGGGGGCGGACGACGGCGAGGTGACCGGCTACGTCGCCGTCCGGCCGCTGCCCGGCTGGTCCGACCACGTCGGGGAGGTGCGGCTGGTGGTCGCCCCGACGCGACGGGGCACCGGCCTCGGCCGGGAGCTGGCGCGGCGCGCACTGGTCGAGGCGGTCGGCTCCGGGTTGACCAAGCTCGTGGTCGAGATCGTCGCCGAGCAGGGGGCGGCGCTGGCGCTGTTCACCGATCACGGCTTCACCGGTGAGGCGCTCCTGACCGACCACATCCGGGACCGGAGCGGGCGGCTGCGTGACCTCATGGTGCTCGCGCACCACGTGCAGAACACGTGGGCGGGCATGGACGCCGTCGGCGTCGCCGACGAGCTCAGCGCTCCGTGACCCCTCCCTCGGCCACCTCGAGCCTGCGGGTGGTCTCGACCGATTCGAGCATCCGGCGGTCGTGGGTGACCAGCAGCAGCGTGCCGGTGTAGGCGGCCAGCGCCTCCTCGAGCTGCTCGATCGCGGGGAGGTCCAGGTGGTTCGTCGGCTCGTCGAGGACGAGCACGTTGATCCCCCGCGCCTGCAGGAGCGCCAGCGCCGCACGGGTGCGCTCGCCGGGTGACAGCGTCTCGGCCGGCCGCAGCACGTGGTCTGCGGTGAGCCCGAACTTGGCCAGCAGGGTCCGCACCTCCGATGTCGGCCAGTCCGGCACCTCGGCGGAGAAGGCGTCGATCAGCTGCTCGGGGCCGAAGAACCGCCCCCGCGCCTGGTCGATCTCACCGACCTGCACGGCCGGCCCGAGCGACGCAATCCCCTCGTCGAGCGGGACCCGCCCGAGCAGGGCGCCGAGCAGGGTCGACTTGCCCGAGCCGTTCGCCCCGGTGATGGCCAGCCTGTCCCCCCAGTCCACCTGCAGATCGACCGGCCCCAGCGCGAAGTCGCCACGGCGCACCACCGCCCCGCGGAGGGTCGCGACGACGGCACCGGCCCGGGGCGCGGTGGCGATCTCCAGCCGCAGCTCCCATTCCTTGCGCGGCTCCTCGACCACCTCGAGCCGCTCGATCCGGCGGTCGGTCTGCTTGGCCTTGGCCGCCTGCTTCTCCGACGACGCCCGGTTCTTCGCCTTGATGTGCTTGTCGCCGTCCTTGGACTTCTTGATCGAGTCGCGGACGCCCTTGGCCATCCAGTTGCGCTGCATCCGGGCCCGCGCCTCGAGGCCGGCCTTGGTGTCGGCGTACTCCTCGAACTCCTCGCGCGCGTGCCGCCGGGCGACGTCGCGCTCCACCAGGTAGGCGTCATAGCCACCGTCGTGCACGCGCACGAGCTGCTGGGCGAGATCGAGCTCGACCACCCGGGTGACGGTGCGGGCGAGGAACTCGCGGTCGTGGCTGACGACGACGATGCCGGCACGGGAGCTCTCGACGAAGCGCTCGAGCTGGTCGAGCCCGGAGAGGTCGAGGTCGTTCGTCGGCTCGTCGAGCAGCAGGACGTCGTATCGGGAGAGCAGCAGCGCGGCCAGCCCGACCCGCGCGGCCTGACCACCGGACAGGCCCGTGGTCTCGGCGTCCAGGGCGACCCCGGGTGCGACCTCGGCGACGACGTCGGCGGCCCGCTCCTCGAAGTCGGCGCCACCGAGGGCGAGCCAGCGTTCGAGCGCGTCCCCGTAGGCGTCGTCCGCACCCGGACGGCCCGCGGTGAGCTCCTCCGTGGCGGTGTCCATCGCCGCCTGCGCGGGGGCGACGCCGGTCCGCCGGGCCAGCGCGGCGAGCACGCTCTCGCCCGGACGCCGCTCGTGCTCCTGCGGCAGATAGCCGAGGGTGGCCGACTGCGGGCTCACGACGACGGTGCCCGCCTCCGCCGGGATCTCCCCGGACAGCGTGCGCAGCAGCGTGGACTTGCCCGCTCCGTTGACACCGACCAGGCCGACGACGTCACCGGGGGCGACGACGAGATCGAGGCCGGAGAAGAGCACGCGGGCGCCGTGACCGGCCGCCAGTCCGCGCGCGACGAGGGTTGCGCTCACGAGTGGCAGGGTGCCATCCCGCGGTTGGACGGCCGGTCAGGAGCCGTCGTCGTCCGCCGGGTGTTCGAGGACGTCGTCGGCCATCTCGTCGAGCATGCCCTCGAACGCGCTGGTGTCGAACGGCGAGTCGTCCCCGGTGGGACGGCGGCGCACGAGCCACGGCTGCAGGTGGTCATAGCCGCGCACCGACACCCGCTTGAGCGGCCGCACCCGGTACCCCGGCTGCCCGCGCAGACCGCGGGCCAGTTCCCGGTCGACGAGCACCGTGCCCGGCCGGGCGATCGAAGTCAGCCGGCTGGCCAGGTTGACGACAGGCGAGTACACGTCACCGAGGCGCGTCAGCACCGGGCCGTAGGCGGCGCCCACCCGGAGCGGCGGACGGTCGTCTGCGTCCCACACCTCGGGCAGCTCCAGCCCGATCTCCACGGCGTCCATCGCCGACCCGGCGGTGAAGAGCACGCCGTCCCCGACGGTCTTCACGACGCGGCCGTGGTGCCGGGCGATCACCTCGGCGGCGATGCTCTCGAAGTCCTCGATCATCGCGCCCAGCTCACGTCCGCCCATGCCGCGGCTCCGGGAGGTGTAGCCGACCAGGTCGGCGAACCCGACCGCCAGCTCCCGGCGGTCGCCCTGCCCGGTAGTGGCGGCCAGCAGCCGGTCGGCGTTCGCCGCGAGGTGTCGCCGCCAGACGTAGTCCTGCACCTCGCGCAGCCGGGGCAGCAGCGCCCGGGCGGCCTCGACCGCCTCCTCCGCCGACGCACCGCGGCCGTCGGGGCCGCCCGCGCGGGAGAGCGCGTCGGCGAGCATGTCGGTCTGCCAGTCGGCCAGCCGCGACAGGGACTGCCCCATCGCCCGGGCGATCGACGCCTCGGTCTCGGGCACCACGAACCCGGAGTCGATGAGGGTCGAGAGCACGCCGAGCGCCTCGACGTCGGCGTCGGTGAACGCGGGGTCGTCGTCCGCGGCGTCGGGGAACCCGAGGGCGCGCCAGAGCCGCTGCGTGCGCTCGGGAGCCATCCCGGACAGCTCGGCGACCTGCAGCCGGGTGTAGCGCCGGGGCCCGTGGAGCAGCAGCCGCTCGAGCGCCTCGCGGGCGTCCGCGACCGCGCCCTCGCCGGGCTGCTCCATGCCTGCCGTCGGCCTCAGCCGGTGGTGTGCACGACGAGCACGTCGCACTCGGACCGGCGGGTGGCGTCGGCCGGCACGGAACCGAGCAGCCGCCCCTTGATGCCCGCCAGGCCGCGGTTCCCGACCACGAGCAGGTCGGCGTTCTCACGGCGCACGACGTCCAGCAGCGCCTCGACCGGCGAGCCCTGCACCGCCACGGTCTTCACGTTCTTCGCGCCCGCGGCACCGGCGCGCTCCGACGCCGTCCGCACGGTGTCCTCGGCCGGATGGGAGCCCACGATCTGGTAGGCCTCGTCGCGCAGGACGTCCTGCGCCTGGGCCATCTGGCGGTCGTCGACCTCCGTCGGCAGGTAGGCGCAGGCGATGACGAGGGTCGCCCCGCAGGCGCCGGCCAGGGCGCCGGCGCGGGCCACGGCCCGCAGGGAGGACTCCGACCCGTCGGTGCCGACGACGACCGTGCGGTAGGCGTTCGCGGTCTCGCTCACGGCGCGCACTCTATGTGAGGCGTGTGCCGAGGGTCACCCCGAGATCATTCCGCACCGGCGCCGTCCGCCCGGCGAGCAGCGCCACCCCCGCCAGCAGCACCGGGAGCAGGGCGAGGGCTGCGGCCAGGCCGACGAGTTCGGCCAGGCCCCCGATCACCGGTGGGCCGAGCAGGAAGCCGACGTAACCGGGAGTGCTCACCGCGGCCAGCGCCGGCCCGGGCTCGGGGTCATCGCCCGCGGCCGCACTGAAGACCAGCGGCACGACGCACGCCAGCCCCAGCCCCAGGCCCGCGAAGCCGAGGACGACGGCCAGGACCGAAGACCCGAGGACCGACGGGACCGCGACGACGACCAGGCCACCGGCCAGAGCGACGAGTGCCGAGACGCGGACGGCGCGGACCCGGCCCCAGGCCGCCACGAGGCGGTCCCCCACCAGCCGGCCGGCGACCATCGTCAGGCTGAAGGCGGTGAACGCCAGGCCCGCGGTCCCCTCCCCCGCATCGAGTTCCTGCCGGAGGTAGACCGCACTCCAGTCCGCGACCGCCCCCTCGGCCAGGAGGACGACGGCGGCGATGACCGCCAGCGGCAGCAGCCTGCCGTGCGGCCAGGCGAACAGCGGCCCGCGCTCCCCCGCCGCCCGCGGCTCGGTCAGCATCGCCCGGGTCAGCGGCAAGCAGGCGGCCAGCAGCACCAGGCCGGTGACGCCGAGATGCAGGGCGAGCGGGACGTCGGCCGCGGCCGCGAGCGCGCCGGTCAGCGAACCTGCCAGCGCCCCGGCGGAGAACGCGGCGTGGAACGAGGACATCACCGGCCGCTGACCCGCCCGCTCGACCGTGACGGCCTGGGCGTTCATGGCCACGTCGAGCCCGCCGTAGCCCACGCCGAAGAGCAGCAGCGCCGGCACGAGCCAGGGCAGCGACGGTGCCAGGCCCAGCAGGCACGGCAGCGGGAAGAAGACGATCGCCGCACCCACGGTCGCCGCCCGGCTGCCGAACCGGGCACTGAGCGCCCCGGCCAGCGGCATCGCGACCAGGGCGCCCACGGCGGGCACGAGCAGGGCGGCCCCGAGGCTCGCGTCGGACAGGTGAAGATCCGCCTTGACCGAAGGAATCCGGACCGCCCAGTTCCCGAACATGGCACCATCGGCCGCGAAGACCACCACGACCGCGGCCCGCGCCCGCCCGCTTCCGCTCACGCCGACCAGTCGACCACGCACCCCGACGGCACGCCGCAGACGCCGGGGGCTCCCGGGAGGTCCGTTCCGTGCGCTTGGATGGGGTGCCACCCGCGGCGACGACGAGGAGTCCCCATTCCCACGGCTAGCACCGCCATCGGCAGCACCGCGCCGGCCGGCCCCGTCCGGCTGGAGGTCAACGGACTCAGCAAGTCCTTCGGGCCCGTCCGGGCCGTCTCCGAGCTGAGCTTCACCGTCGAACCGGGCTCGGTCACCGGCTTCCTGGGCCCCAACGGGGCCGGGAAGACCACGACCCTGCGGATGGTCCTCGGGCTCATGAACCCCGACGCAGGGACGGCGACCTTCGACGGCGTCCCCTACGTGTCCCTGCCCGCTCCCCTGCGCACCGTCGGCTCCGTCCTCGAGACGGCGTTCCACCCTGCGCGTTCGGGGCGCAACCACCTCCGCGTGTACTGCCGGGCCGCGGGCTTCCCGCTGTCCCGCGCCGATGAGGTGCTCGTGCAGGTGGGCCTCGCCGATGCCGGTGACCGCCGCGCCGGCGGCTACTCCCTCGGCATGCGCCAGCGGCTGGCGCTGGCCACGGCCCTGCTGGGCGACCCCGCCGTCCTCGTGCTGGACGAGCCGGCCAACGGTCTGGACCCCGAGGGCATCCAGTGGCTGCGGGGCTTCCTGCGCCATCTGGCCCACGACCAGGGCCGCACGATCCTGGTGTCCAGTCACCTGCTGTCCGAGGTGGAGCAGACGGTGGACCGCGTGGTCATCGTCGGCGCCGGCCGGCTGGTGCGAGAGGGCTCGATGGAGCAGCTCCGCTCGGGCGCCGACGGGGCGGGCACGGTGCTCGTCCGAAGCCCCGAGATGCGCCGACTGGCCGAGGTGCTGACCGCCGGTGGCAGCAGCGTCAGCCAGTCCGACGGCGCACTCACCGTCACCGGCTCCTCGCCGGCCGGCGTCGGTCACCGCGCCTTCACCGCCGGGATCGAGCTGCACGAGTTGCGCCCGCACACCAGCGGCCTCGAGGAGATCTACTTCCAGCTCACCAGCGGCCGGGAACAGTTCGCCGCCCCGCCCGCCGGCACCCCCGTCGTCCCGGAGGCCACCCGATGATCCGCCTGGTTCGCGCGGAATGGACCAAGCTCTTCACGACCAGGGTGTGGATCGGCCTGCTGCTCGGCGCCTGCGTGATGGTCGCCGGCTTCGCCGCACTCCTCACCGGCTTCGCCGGCTCGTCACGGAACGGCCAGCCCGGCCTTCCGCCGGTGGGCGATCCGCAGTTCGAGCAGCTGGCGTTCGCCGTCAGCACGAATGCCACCGTGCTGTTCCTGATCCTCGGCATCATCGGCATGACGCAGGAGTACCGGCACCGCACCGCCACCCCCACGTTCCTTACCGAGCCCCGGCGCTGGCGCGTGGTGGTCGCCAAGCTGGTGGCCTACGCGCTGATCGCCGTCCCGTTCGCCGTCGTCGTCCTGGCGGTCGACGTGCTCGTCGTGACGATCTACGCCGGCGCCCGGGGCGCGACCCCCTCGCTGAGCGGCGACAACCTCCAGGTGCTGTTCTCCGCCGGCCTGGCCCTGGTCGTCTACGCGCTGATCGGCGTCGGGATCGGGGCCCTGCTGCGCAATCAGGTCGGCGCGATCGTCGGAGGGCTGGTGTACCTCTTCGTCGTCGAACCGGTGATCCGGTCGATCCCCGCGACGTCGGGTGCCTACAAGTGGATGCCAGGAGGCGGTCTGGAGGCCATGACGGCGACCTTCCAGGGACCGGACCTGCTCGGCGCCTGGGAGGGCGGTCTCCTGCTGGTCGGTTACGGTCTGCTCGCCGCGCTACTGGGCACGCTCCTGGCCGTCCGGCGCGACGTCGTCTGACCGGGCCGGCCCCCTCGCGGGCCGCCTCCTGACCCTGCCGCACCCGCCCTCCGCGGAGCCCCGACCGACCGAACCGAGAACGAGGGACAGCGCGTGACCACTCGCATGACCGTCCAGCGCCTGGGCCGGCTGATCGCCGCCGGCGACGTCGACGCCGTACGCACCGCCGTGCAGTCCTCCACCGCACTGCTGACCCGCACCGTCGAGCGGGACGGGCAGGGTGGCTGGACCCCGCTGCACGTCGCCGTGGCCGAGTGCCAGACCGACGCCGTCCGCGCACTGGTGGAGGCCGGCGCCGATCTCACCGCCCGCACCGAGCACCACCGCAGCCCGCTGCACGTCGCGCTCGAGTTCTGCCCGGATCTGGTGCCACTGCTCGTGGAACTCGGCGCGGTGCTCGACGCCCCCAGCGCCGCCTACCTCGGCGATGTCGACCGACTGGCCACGCTCCTCGACGACGGTGCCGACCTCGACGACCCGGCCTCCGGCCTGGACCTGCTCTCCTGGGCCGCGTTCGGCGGGGCCGCGAACACGGCCGAGCTGCTGCTGAGGCGGGGGGCGGATGCCAACGGAGGCGCCCTCCACGCGGCGGCGAGCGGGGCCCGGCTGGCGCTGGTCCGCCTGCTGCTCGACGCGGGTGCCGACGTCAACCGGCATGACCCGCACACCGGCCGCGCGCCGCTGCACGCGGCGGTGGCCGCGGGCCCAGGGGGCGACGCGCCCGAGATCGTCCGTGTGCTGCTCGCCGCAGGAGCCGACATCAATGCGACGACCAACGACGGCGCCAGCGCGCTGGACATCAGCCACGTGGCGGCGGCCCGGCACCGGCGGAACGACGCAGGTCGGGCCACCGGCAACGACGCCCTCGCCGAACTGCTCGTGGCCCACGGCGCCACGGAGTAGTCCTCCGGGCCGTCCTTGGGGCGGCGTGCCGAACCCCACCCGCGGACACTCCCGCGCACCCGGTCCGGACAGCGGCACGGGCGTAGACTCGACACCCGGCCGAGCCAGGCCGTAACGGCCCTGCCACCCGATGCACTGCCGACACAGCCCACAGAGACGAAGAAGGCACTCCACCCCGTGTCAAGCGCGAGCTCATCCCGGCCATCCTCCGCGTCCTCGTCCTCCGTGGCGGGATTCGGCACCAACGAGTGGCTGGTCGAGGAGATGTACCAGCAGTACCTCGCCGACCCCTCCAGCGTGGATCAGGCCTGGCACGAGTTCTTCGCCGACTACCG
>JAOPUS010000355.1 GCA_025963345.1 Blastococcus sp.
CCGAGCATCTCGGCCATGTACATGGTGCCGACGGCGATCCTCGCGGCCCTGCACGCCCGAGGAGAGACCGGCCGGGGCCAGCGGGTGGAGACGTCGCTGTACCAGGGCGTGCTGGCGTTCACGACGATGCTCTGGGCCAACACGGAGATCGACAACGACACGTACCAGTCGCTGATGACCAAGACCTATCCGCCGGGCGTGCACCAGCCCGAGGTCATCATGACGGCCAGCGGGTGGATCCAGTCGCTGGCCTTCTCGACCCAGAAGAAGGGCGCGACGATCAACGCCGTCTTCGGGCTGCCCGCGGACCTGCCGCCGGCGCAGATCTACCCGGAGATGAACCGCATCTACAAGGACTGGAAGCGGGAGGACCTGCTCGAGGTCCTGCACGGGGAGCTCTTCCAGACCGCGGAGCTCATCCCGACGCGGGAGGCGTTCCACCACCCCCAGGTCGTCTTCAACGACATGGCCGTGCGCGTCGACGACCCCGAGGTCGGGCCGACGATCCAGGCCGGCATGCCGTTCCGGCTGGCGCTGAACCCCCCGGACGCGCCTCGCCCGCGGCCCGCGGTCGGGCAGCACAACGCCGAGGTGTTCGCCGAGGCCCGGACGTCGCCGTCCGTCGCGCCGCGGGACCCCTTGCGCAGTCTCCGCTCCCCGCTCGAGGGCATCCGCGTGCTCGACCTCGGGAGGGCCTTCGCCGGGCCGTTCGCCCCGATGCTGCTCGCGCAGCTCGGCGCCGACGTCATCAAGGTCGCGACTCCGCAGATGGATCCCCAACAGCAGATGCTGCAGTCGAGCACCGTGCTGCTCGGCTGCGAGCAGGGCAAGCGCTCGCTCCTGGTCGACCTCAAGACCGAGGAGGGTGCCGCGATCGTCCGCAAGCTCGTCGCCGAGTCCGACGTGGTCCACCACAACATGGTCAAGGGCGTCGCCGCGCGCCTCGGGATCGACTACGACAGCCTGCGCGCGATCAAGCCGGACATCATCTACTGCAACACCTACATGTACGGGCCCGAGGGCCCGCTGTCCCACCTGGGCGGGAACGACTCGCTGTCGCAGGCCCTGACCGGCTGGGAGTGGGACCAGGGACCCGCCGAAGAGGGCAACACCCCGATCTACAACCGGTTCGGCCACACCGACACGACGAACGCGATGGCTTCGGTCGTCGCCGTGCTCCTGGCCCTGGCCCACCGGGACCGCACGGGTGAGGGCCAGGAGGTGTGGACGTCGCTGCTGAACGCAGCCCTCTACGCGAAGTCCGACGTCTACCTGACCGAGGACGGGCAGGCGTCGGAGCCCCCCACACTGAACAAGAGCCAGACCGGGACCGGCGCCCTCTACCGGCTCTACGAGACCGCCGAGGGATGGATCCAGATCGCGGGGGTCAAGGGGCGCCACTGGCCGAGCTTCTGCGGCGTCGTCGGCCGGCCGGAGCTCGAGAGCGACCCGCGCTTCGGCACCGCCGCGTCCCGGCAGGAGAACCGCCTCGAGCTCGAGGCACTGCTGGAGCCGATCTTCACGACCCAGACGGCGCTGCAGTGGCGACGCCGCCTGGACGCGGCCGGCGTGCCGGCGGAGATCTCGGTCGACACGGTCGACGGGGAGAGCGTGCTCTTCGACGAGGAGAACGTGCGTCTGGGCGTGGTGGCCGACCTGCAGCACCCGACGGCCGGGCGCCTGCGTCAGGCCGGCACCTTCATGCGGTTCAGCGATACGCCGAGCACGGTGCAGCGGCCGCCGTGGCTGCCCGGCGAGCACACGCTGGAGATCGTCCGCTGGCTCGGATACGAGGACTCGTCCATCGACGACTTCCTCCGGCGCGGGATCCTCGCTACCGGCTGAGCTCAGCAGGATCAGTCGGCGAGCGGGACGTCCACCGGGATCTCGGGGCCGAGCTTCGCGCCCTGGAGCAGTTCGAGGTCGTCGCCGGACCAGAAGCTGCCCGGGTCGTAGGCGTTGAGCGGCCGGTCCCCGGGCAGCAGCTCCATCGCGGTGTACGTCGCGGCCACGAGCTCGGCGCAGAAGACCGTCTCGGCGGCGGTGCTGCGCCGCAGCCGGCCGTTGACCCAGCCACGGACCAGCCCGCGGGTGGTCGGGAAGGGCCTGCCGTCGAAGCGCGCGATGGTGCGCAGGACGGCGTCCTCCATCGGTTCGGTCACCCCGCCGTCCTCGGCCGGGCCGACCAGCTGGCGCAGCCAGGCGCGCGGCCCGTAGCGGCGGCGCCAGGTGACGACGGCGTCGTGCAGGTCGTGCAGCTGGACGCCGCGTTGATGCTCACCGGTCCACGCGTCGGGCAGGGATTTCCCGAGCTCGGCGTGCCAGAGCAGCGGGGGCATGTCTTCGAGGACGACCGCCATGCCCACGTGGTTGACCGGGGCGTTGGTCACGGCGCGGATCGCGCGGTCGGCCAGCGAGGGGCCACGGAAGACCCACACGTCGCCGGTGCGCGTGAGTTCGACTGCCTTGTCCAGTGCGAGCTCGGCCACGCGGACTAGGTTACGGACCGTGCGCCTCTGGAAGCTCCTCGGACTGGCCGGCCTCACCGGCGTCGCGGCAACCGGTGTCGTGCTGGCCCGCAACGAACGGCAGCGCCGCGCCTACACGCCGGACGACGTCCGCGCCCGGCTGCACGAGCGGCACGCCGGGCTGGCCGAGGCGCCGGTGCCCGCTCCCCCGACGCCGGCCGAGCTCGTCGCCGGCCGCACCCACCGCCTGGCCCGCCTTCTCCGCCGCCGCTGATCGGGACTGACCGTCAGCACAGCCGCACCCGGTCTACGAGATCAGGTCCGTGAACTCCTGATCCGTCGGGCCACGCCGCCCACGGCCGTTGGCTTCCTTGCGCATGGCCTCCTTGAGCGCGTCCCTCGCCCGAAGATCCATCACGCGCGCACGCAGATCCGCCCCGGAGGCGATCCCGAGAGCGAGCAGGAACTCGAGCTCATGCACGGCCAGCCAACGGGCGCGGTCGCCACGAGGATGGGCCAGCAGCGCGAGTTCCCGCCACTGGTCGACCACTCGTTCAAGCACAGCGAAACGCCGGGCGAGCAACACCCGCTGGAGGCGCCGCCGCGTAGCCGCGACCTAGGCCTCACAGTTCCGCTGGAACAGAGGTTCCGACGCGATGAGCTGCGGTTACGCCGGAGTCGAGCCGACGTCGGGGGTCAGCCCTCGGCGGGTTCCTCCGGCAGAACGACGACGCCGTCCTGATCGGCGCACAGCCACTCCCCCTCACGGAAGACCACGCCCGCGAAGATGACCGGCAGCCCGGCCTGACCGGAGTGCAGCCCACGCTCGCTCTTGCGCGGGAACACGGCGAGGGCCCGGACGCCGATCGACTGGGCCGCCAGCTCTCCCAGATCCCGCACGCAGCCGTTCACGACCACTCCCGCCCAGCCGTTGGACGCGGCTGCCACGGCGAGGTTGCCTCCGAAGAGCGAGCAGCGGAGCGACCCGCCGCCGTCCACCACGAGCACCCGTCCCTCGCCGGGCCCGTTCACCGCCTCGCGGACCATCGTGTTGTCCTCGAACACCTTCAGCGTGGCGATCGGCCCGCTGAACGCGGCGCGACCTCCGAAGGCCTGGAACACGGGCTCGCAGACCTGCGCTTCGGGATGCTCGTCGCACAGGTCGGTGGTGGCGGGGATCGTCACGCGCGGCTCACTTTCACGGGAGTTGGAAGCTTCGTTATAACCTATAACCAGTCCCTCGTTCCGGCGAAAGGAGTGCCGTGCTCGACACCGCCGGCGACCCCGCCTTCGCAACGAAGAGCGACCTCGCCTACACCCGCGTCCGGGGACTCATCCTCTCCGGCGAGCTCGCACCCGGCGCCGTCCTGCCCCAGGCCGCGCTCGCCCAGACGATCGGGATGAGCACCACTCCCCTGCGTGAGGCGCTGCGCCGACTCAAGCAGGAGGGCCTGGTCGAGCTCGACGCCCACCGTGACGCGCGGGTCCGGCCACTGGACGCCACCGAGGCCCGGGATCTGCTGGAGATGCGGCGAAGCCTCGACCCCCTGGCCGCGTCCCTCGCCGCGCAGCGGCGGACGGACGCCGACCTCACCGACGTCCGTGCCGCCCTCGACGGACTCGAGGCACTGAGCACCCGCCCCTCACTCACCCAGCTCGAGAGCCACCACCGGTTCCACGCGGCCATCCACCGCGCCTCGCACAACGCCCTGCTGGTGGACGTCCTCGACGGGCTCTGGGTCAAGACCGACCGCTACCGCCGGCACGGACTCGAGGCCGGCCGGAGCGACGCAGAGCGCGAGGCCCGGGCCGTCGAGCACCGGCTGCTGTTCGAAGCCGTCCGGGACGGCGAACCGGACACCGCGGCCGAGCTCATGCGCCGACACGTGGAGACCAGCCTCGGAGCCAGGTCGGCCGGCCGGCTGGCCGACCCGGAACAGCCCCGGTGAGCACCCCGGAGGAGGGCGCCGCCCCGGGACGCCGGCTGCTCGCCCTCCTGCTGCTCCACTCCGCGGTCACGCAGGTGATCACCTTCGTCCTCCGCCCCACGTCGGCGTATCGGGCTCTCGAGCTGGACGTGCCCACCGCCTGGCTGGGCGCGCTCACCGCCTCGTTCGCCGTCGTCCCCTTGGTGCTCGCCGTGCCCTCCGGCCTGGCCACCGATCGCTTCGGCGAGCGACGGGTGATGCTCGTCGGCGCCGTCCTCATGACGCTGGCCGGAGCCGTATTCGCCCTCGAGCGGGGCGGCGCGGCCGGGCTCGTCCTCGGCAGCGTCGTACTGGGCACGGGCCACCTCCTGTCGGTCGTCGGCCAGCAGGCCGCCGTCGCCAACACCGCGGGCCCCGGCCGGTTCGACACGGCCTTCGGCTACTACACGTTCGCCGCGTCGCTCGGACAAGCCGTCGGACCGGCCCTCATCACCCTGCTGGGCGGGGACGGCGCACTCCCGGACACCGCGCCGATCTTCGCCACCGCCACGGGGCTGGGAGTCGTCCTCCTGGCCTGCACGGTGTTCCTGCGGATGCCGGCCCGCGAGCGGGCGAGCGGCGCCGCCGCGAGCGGAGGCATGGGGTCGCTGCTCCGCCTCCCCGGGCTGGTGCGTGCGCTGCTGATCAGCTGCGTCGTGCTGGCCGCCGTGGACATCACCCTCGTCTACCTGCCGGCCCTCGGCGCCGACCGCGGCCTGGCCGCCGGTGTCGTCGGGCTCCTGCTGACCCTGCGTGCCGTGGCCTCGATGACCTCGCGGCTGTTCCTCGGCCGCCTGGTCCGCCGAGTCGGCCGCCGCAGGCTGATGATCGTGAGCGTGGCGCTGTCGGCAGTGTCGATGGCCGTCGTCGCCGTCCCCCTGCCCCTGCTGGCCATGGCCGCGGTCGTGGTTCTCCTGGGTCTCGGACTGGGCGTGGGGCAGCCGCTCACCATGTCGTGGCTCGCCGAGGTCGCCCCCGCCGGACTGCGGGGGCGGGCCATGTCTCTGCGGCTCACCGGCAACCGGCTCGGTCAGGTGCTGATCCCCAGCGCGGTGGGCCTCGTCGCCGCGGGGGTCGGCGCGGCCGGCGTGCTGGCCGCTACGGCCGCCGCGCTCGCGGTCGTCGGCGTCGCCGCCCGACGGCTCGCCGTGGACGGCGGCTCGGGCGCCTAGCTCGCGGCTATGCGCTCCACCACAGCGTCGGTGAACTCGTCGGTCGAGGCCTCCCCGCCCAGGTCGCGGGTGCTGACCCCGCCGCGCACGGCCGCGCGCACGGCGTCCTCCACCCGCACCCCCGCGTCCGCCGCCCGGATGTCGCCGTACCGAGTGCCCATCCAGTCGAGCAGCATGCCCGAGGACAGGATCATCGCGATCGGGTTCGCCAGGCCCGTGCCCGCGATGTCAGGAGCGGACCCGTGCGCGGCCTGCGCCATGGCCCGCTCGTCCGAGGCGTTCACCGACGGGGCGATGCCCAGCGAGCCGGCCAGCTCGCCGGCCATGTCGGACAGGATGTCGCCGAACATGTTCTCCGCGACGACGACGTCGAAGGAGGAAGCCCGGCGCAGCAGGTGCACCGTCATGGCGTCGATGTGGAAGTCGTCCACCTCGACGTCGGGATAGCCCTCGGCCACCTCGAGGCAGACGCGCTTGAACAGTCCGGAGGTCAGCTGCAGGACGTTGGCCTTGTGCACGATCGTGACCTTGTTCCGGCGGCGCCGGGCCAGCTCGAACGCGGCCCGGGCGATCCGCTCGATCGCCGGCCGGGTGAAGACGCCCATGGCAATGGCGACGTCCGGCGTCGGCATGAACTCACCGGTGCCGGCGTAGGTGTTGCGGTCGGCGTAGAAGCCCTCGGTGTTCTCCCGGACGATCACCAGGTCGGTGTCCGGGGCGATCGCCGTCCCGCCCTCGAAGCCGCGGGCGGGGCGGATGTTGGCGTACAGGTCGAACTGCTTGCGGATCGTCCCGCTGGGGTTCAGCTGCGACCGGTGCGGCTCGGGATAGGCCGCGCTGTCGTGCGGCCCGAGCAGCCAGCCGTCCAGCTCGGCCAGCGCCGCCATCGTGGCGGCCGGGATGGCGCTGCCGTGCTCCTCGATGGCCGAGGCACCGAGCGGCAGCTCCTGCCAGTCCACCGGCTCGGCAGCCGAAGCCGCCAGGGCGGCATCGACCACCCGGACCGACGCCGGGATGATCTCGGGCCCGATGCCGTCGCCGAGCATCACCCCGAGGCGGTAACGGCGGGTGGTCACTCGGACGCGGGGGCAGTGACGGCGGGCTCGTCCAGGACCCACCAGGTCCGGACGTTGACGAACTCGCGGATGCCGGCCGCGGCCAGCTCGCGCCCATAGCCACTGGCGCGGGTGCCGCCGAACGGCATCCGGACGTCGGAGGCGACGACGGCGTTGACGAAGACCGCCCCCGAGCGGATCCGCCGGGCGACGGCGATGCCCCGGTCGGGGTCGCGCGTCCACACGCTCGCGCCGAGGCCGAAGCGGGTGTCGTTGGCGATCCGGACGGCGTCGTCGTCACTGTCGGCGGCGATGACCGTCGCGACCGGGCCGAAGATCTCCTCGTCGTACGCGGGCTGACCGGGCGCGACCTCGGCCAGCACGGTCGGCGCGTAGAAGTTGCCCGGACCCTCGAGCCGACGGCCACCGGCCAGCAGCCGGGCGCCGCGGGCGACCGACGCCTCGATCTGCCGGTGGACCCCCTCGAGCAGGTCCTCCCGGGCCATCGGTCCGACGTCGGTGCCGGGCTTCTCGGGATCGCCGACGGTCAGCGCCTCGACCTCGGCGACGAGGAGCCGGGTGAACTCCTCGACGACGGAGGCGTCGACGACGAAGCGCTTCGGTGAGATGCAGCTCTGCCCGGCATTGAGGAAGCGGCCCCGCGCTGCCATCGCGGCGACCCGCGGCAGGTCGGCGTCGGCGAGGACGACGAAGGGGTCGGAGCCGCCGAGCTCGAGCACGGACTTCTTGATGGCGTCGCCCGCGGCTGAGCCGACGGCCCGGCCGGCGCGCTCGCTACCGGTGATGGTGACGGCGCCGACGCGGGGATCCCCGATCAGGCGCCGGGTGACGGCGGGGACGTCCGGCTCGGCGACCACGAGGGCGACGAACAGCCCCTCGGGCGCGCCGGCGTCGGTCAGGACCCGCTGCACCGCCAGCGCGCAGCCGGTGGTGTTGGGCGAGTGCTTGAGCAGGGCGGCGTTGCCGGCCATGAGCGCCGGAGCGGCGAACCGGAGCACCTGCCAGAGCGGGAAGTTCCAGGGCATGACCGCGAGCACCACCCCGACCGGCTCGTAGCCGATCCAGCTGCGGTCGGCGGAGGTGTCCACCGGCTCGTCGGCGAGGAACTCCCCTGCGTGCTCGGCGTAGTAGTCGCACGCGGTGGCGCACTTCTCGACCTCGGCACGGGCCTCGTCCAGGGGCTTGCCCATCTCCCGGGTGACCAGCAGGGCCAGGTCGTCGACCTCGGCCCGCAGCACAGCCGCCGCCCGGCGCAGGACGTCAGCGCGGTCGGAGTGAGGACGGGCCGCCCAGCCCGCCTGCGCCCCGGCCGCCCGATCCAGCGCGGCGTCGACCTCGGCGTCGGAGAAGACCGGGTACTCGGCGAGGCGCTCCCCCGTCGCCGGGTTCACGGTGACGACGGTGCTCATGCCTGCGGTGCTCATGCCTGCGGTGCTCATGCCGGTGTCGCGCCGCGGTCGCTGTCGGACAGGTGCTCGAACGTCTCGCCGGTGGCGGTGATCGTGCGGGTCACGTCGCGTCCGCCGTAGACCCAGTAGATGGTCATCGAGCCCTCGCCCCGGTTGCGGAAGCAGTGCGGGACGCCGGCCGGCACCCAGGTCGCCTGGCCTGCGACCAGGTCGAACTCGTCGTCGCCGACGACGGCCGTGGCCTCACCCTCGTAGACGAGCACCGTCTCCTCGACGTTGTGCGAGTGCAGCGGGATGCCGGTGCCCGGCGAGAAGACGGTCATCCCGGTGGTGACCGTGTTGCCCTCGGCGTTCCACTTGCCGACGAACGGGACGGTGACGACGCCGTTGCCGCGGTCGAATCGCTCGATCTCCTCCGGGCGCAGAACCATCGACGGCGGGACGGGCTGGGTGCCGCGGCCGGGCTCGGTGCTCATGCGGACTCCTCGGAGGTGTGGGTGAGCAGCAGCTCGCCCGGGGTGTTGACCTGGCTGCCGGGGACGAGCGTCCGGTCCGCGGCCGCGCGCCAGGTCGCGAAGTGCGGCGCCGCCCGGTGCGCCTCGAAGGCCGCTGCGTCGGTGTACAGCTCGTAGAAGACGAAGCGATCGGGATCGCCCGACACGGAGCAGACGTCGAACCGGAGACATCCCGGCTCGTCCCGCACGGAGGCCTCCGCGTTGGCCGAGATGGCGGCGAGGAACTCCTCGCGCCCCTCGGGCTGCACCTGGACCTGGACCACCAGGCTGAACATCGCCGTCCTCCGCTTCACCGGGGTTGTTGTATGCGATTCTGTATACAGGACGTAGTACAGCCATGGGAACGAGGACTCGTCATGACACAGGTACGGATCTCGCCGGAGACGCTCCGGGAGTTCGGCACGCAGGTCCTCGCGTCCCTGGGCGTTCCCGAGGAGGACGGCGCCCTGGTCGCCGACAGCCTCGTGCAGGCCGACCTGTGGGGCCACCAGTCGCACGGCTTCCTCCGGCTGCCGTGGTACGTGGCCCGGCTCCGCTCCGGGGCCATGCGTGCGGTCACCGACCCGGGGGTTCTCTCCGACACCGGGCCGCTGCTGCTGCTCGACGGGCGCGACGGCATCGGGCAGGTGCTCACCGAGCGGGCCCGCCGGCTGGCGGTCGAGCGTGCACGGACCCATGGCGTCGGCGTCGTGGGCGTGCGGAACTCCAACCACTTCGGCACGGCCATGTACTTCACCCGCCGGGCCGCGCAGGACGGATGCGTCGCCGTCCTCACCACGAACGCGAGCCCGGCGATGGCGCCCTGGGGTGGCCGGGAGAAGCGACTGGGCACCAATCCGTGGTCGATCGCCGCGCCCGGGCCCGACGGTGGCGTGGTCGCCGTCGACATCGCCAACACGGCGGTCGCGCGCGGCAAGATCTACCTTGCCAAGAACCGCGGGGAGCCGATCCCCGAGACCTGGGCGCTCACCGCGGACGGAGCGCCGACGACCGATCCGGCGGAGGGGGTGCTCGGCGTGATCCTGCCGATGGCCGGGCACAAGGGATACGCGATCTCCTTCCTCATGGACGTGCTGTCCGGCGCGCTCACCGGCAGCGCCGTCGGCACGGGGGTGCACGGCCCGTACGAGGCCGATCGGCCCAGCGGCTGCGGCCATCTCTTCCTCGCGCTCGACCCCGACGCCTTCGGCGATCGCGCCGGGTACGAGACCCGCGTGCGCGCGCTGATCGACGACGTGAAGTCCGTCCCCCTGGCGCAGGGTTACGACGAGGTCTTCTACCCCGGCGAGGTGGAGGACCGCGCGGCTGCGGCGAACCTCGCGGCCGGGGGTGTCCTGCTCCCCGATCAGTCGCTCACTGACCTCCGTGAGCTCGCGGCCGAAACCGGCGTGCCGTTCCCGGTGGGGCTCGGATGACCGCCGGCGCCGCGTCTGAATCCCAGGAAGCGAGCAAGGCCGACCTCGTGCACCGGCTGCTCAGGGAGCAGATCGAGCTCGGCGAGCTGGCGCCGGGCACGCCGCTGTCGGAGCTGCCACTGGTCGAGCGGACCGGCGCGTCCCGGACACCGGTCCGCGAGGCGCTGCGCCGGCTGGCCGCAGAGGGGCTGGTGGACCTCGTCCCCCGCCAGGGCGCCCGCGTGTCGAGGGTGTCCCTGCAGAGCGTCCGCGACCTGTTCGACTTCCGCGGCCTGCTGGAGCCGGCAGCCGTCCGGCAGGCGACCGACGCCGCGGCCATCGATCCGCAGCTCCGCCGCTCCTTCACCTCGATGCGCAGCGAGTTCGCCCGCATCCAGCGCCGGGCACCGTCACAGGCCCGTTCACGGGCGTTCTACGAGCTGGCCGACCGGTTCGACTGGGCAGTCATCGGTGCGACGCGCAACGAGCACCTCCGGCGCACCATCGCGGAGCTGCGCCCCCACACGACCCGGCTGCGCAACCTCTCGCACGTGGACCCGCAGCGGGTCGACGTCTCCGTGGCCGAGCACCTGGTCATCTGCGACGCCCTGCTCCGCGGGGACGCCGACGTGGCGGCCGGCAAGACCGCCGAGCACCTGGCCCGGAGCGTCGAGACGATCTTCCGCAACCTCGCCCGCGGCCCCGGCGACGGCCTCGACCTCCTCGGCTGAGTGGGTCCGCGTCACGACGTGAGCAGCCCTCTCATGATCAATGTGCAGCTATCGGGCTCTCCGCAGGTGTGGAGACCCCGACAACTGCACACTCGCGTCGGGCAGCCGAGGTTTCGCGCCCGGTGACGTCGTCATCGGGGGCAGCGCCTCAGTAGGAGGCCTTGACCGCCAGGACCGGGCAGTTCGCGTCGAGCAGGACGCGCTGCGCCTGGCTCCCGGTGATCAGCTTGCCCGTGACCGTCCGGCGGCGCAGGCCGATGACGATCATGCTGGCCTTCAGCCGCTCGGCCTCGTCGACGAGCTCTTCGGACGCGTCGTGGCCGCGGACCAGCTGGACGATCTCGTACGCGACCCCGGTCTGGTCCAGTCGCGCGCGGACCTCGTCCAGGGCAGGCTCCGACGCGTAGCGGGCGTCGGTGAGGGAATCACCGCGGGAGCTGTTGACGACGTGCAGCGGCTCCTCCCGGCGCTGCGCCTCGCTGATCGCGGCCGTCAGCGCCGCCTCGCCCTCGGGGGTGGGGACGTAGCCCACGACAATGGTCATGCGGGCAGCTTCGAGGACGGAAGCAGGTGACGTCAGCATTACGGCGCTAACGATTGTTTCGGTCCTTCCGTCAGCAACCAGGTCGTTGCGTCCGCGGGTCAGCCGCGCCGGCGCGGCGAGCGCAGGGTGAACCGGCGCTCCGGCCGGCCTGCGGTCCCGTACCGCTGGCGGACGTCGGCCTCCTGGTCGGCCATCAGCTGCTCGAGATAGCGCCGCGCACTGACCCGCGCGAGCCCGGTATGGGCACTGCACTCGGTGGCCGAGAGCCCCTCGGGGCCGGCCGCCTCGAGCGCCTGCCGCACCAGCTCGAGCGTCTCGGGGGTGATGCCCTTCGGCGTGGCGATGGGCTGCGGACCCCCGCGCAGCATCCCGAACATCCGGTCGACGTCGGGCTGGGCCGCCTCACCCAGCGCCGCCAGCTCACCGCGCAGCGCCGCGTAGTCCCGCAGCCGCGCCTCGAAGGTCCGGCGGTCGAACGGCTTCACCAGGTAGTGCAGGACCCCGCCGTGCAGCGCGCTCCGGATGCTGTCGACGTCCCGGGCGGCACTGATGACGATCACGTCGGCGGACGAGCCGGCGGCCCGCAGTCGCCGGAGCACGTCCAGGCCGGTCATGTCCGGCAGGTAGACGTCGAGCAGGACCAGGTCCGGCTTCAGCCGCGCGATGTCCTCCAGCGCCTGCCCACCGGTGGACGCGCTGCCGACCACCTCGAACCCGTCCAGCGCCGCGATGAAACCGGCGTGGACCTTCGCGACCATGAAGTCGTCGTCGACGATCAGCACCCCGATCATGAGCCGACCATCGCGGTCTCGACGGGGAGGGTGGCGGTGAACGTCGACCCGCCCACCGACGACGCCGTGACGTCGCCGCCGCGGCGGGTGCACAGCAGGTGCACGAGCGAGAGCCCGATGCCCCGGTCCGACGACAGCCCCTGCTCCGATGCCGCCGCGTCCTTGGTGGAGATGCCGCGCCGGAACACCTCCCGCTCCATCCCGGGTGGCACGCCGGCCCCCGAGTCACGAACGACGACCTCGACCTCGTCGTCGATCAGACCGAGGGCGACCTCGACCCAGCGCTGCGGCGCCTCGGAGGCGGCGTCCATGGCGTTGTCGACCAGGTTGCCGACGACGGTCGCGACGTCGGTGCTCAGCTCGTCGTCCAGCGCGGGCAGCGAGGAGTCCGGAGCGATCCGCAGGTCGACGCCGAGTTCGGCGGCCTGGCTGGCCTTGGCGATGAGCAGGGCGGCCACGGAGGGGTCGCGCACCGCCGCCGTCACCGCCTCACTGAACTCCTGGCGGGTGGAACTGATCCGGTGCACGAACCGCACCGCCTCCTCGGACTCCCCCAGCTCGATCAGCCCGGCGATGGTGTGCAGCCGGTTGCTGAACTCGTGTGCCTGCGCGCGCAGCGTGTCCGTGACGTGCCGGGTGAGGTCCAGCTCGCGGCGCAACGCCAGCAACTCGGTCCGGTCGCGCAGGGTGGTGACGGAGCCGATCGGCTTGCCGCGGCTGGCGATCGGCAGCCGGTTGAGGACCAGCACGCGGCCGGCGCTGGCGACCGCGCGGTCGCGCTCCACGTCGCCGCTGAGCAGCGCGTCGCGCATCTCCTCCCCCACCCCCAGCTCGGCGAGCGTGCGCCCGAGGGCGTCGCCCGGGATGTGCAGGAGCCGGATGGCCTCGTCGTTGATGAGGGTGACCCGGCCGCGCAGGTCCAGTCCGACCACGCCCTCGCGGATGCCGTGCAGCATCGCGTCGCGGTGCTCCACGAGGCCGGTGATCTCCGCCGGCTCCAGCCCCAGCGTCTGCCGCTTCACCCGGCGGGCGACCAGCAGCGAGCCGATGATGCCGATCGCGCTGGCCAGGCCCAGGTACGTGAGCAGGTTCGGCGCCGCCGCCGCGAGGCCGTCGAGCACCGACGGGTACAGCCGCTGCACGGCCACGAACCCCATGATGTCGCCGTCGTCCGCGTACACGGGCGCCATGGCCGCTGCGGCGGGGTCGCCATCGAACGCCCGCTCGCCGGTCCAGGACCGGCCGATCAGCACCGTACTTTCACCCACCGGGAAGCGCGTGCCCAGCTCCTCCGGGTCAGCGGTCGCGAGGACCCTTCGGTCAGCGCGCGCCACGACGACCGACGCCGACCCCGAGTTGCTCCGTGAGACCTCGGCGGCCACCCGCAGGTACCGGACAGCGTCGTCCTCCATCGCCGCCCGGGTGGCGCTCGCGTTCGCCAGCGTCTCCGCCACGACCAGGGCCCGTCGCCCCTCGAACTCCTGCGCCCGTGTGGTCGACTGCGCCACCGTCACCGCCGCGACGCCGACGAGCACGACGCAGACGATGACCACCTGCAACGCCAGCAGCTGGCCGGCCAGCGAGAGCCGCCGGGTCATCTGCTTCTCCTGACATCGGATGGAATGGGGCGCGGGCAGTCCCGGACTCATGCCTGCGCTGTGACCGTGACCGTGACCACAAGGAACACAAAGCTCATTGCGCACGTAAGCGTGACACGGCCGTCTTCCGTTGCCAGTTTGCCTTCACGCGGTGGTCATCCACCCGACACACAGGAGGACAAGATGCGCACTGCTTCCCTGCGGAAGCTCACCGTCGGCGCCGTCGCCGCCGGGCTCGTGCTCACGGGCTGCGGAACGACCGCCGAGGGCGGCACAGCCTCGGGCGGGGACTCCGGCCCGATCAGCGGCCTTCGGTTCATGGTTCCGAACTCGCCCGGCAGCGGCTACGACACCACGGCACGTGCTGTGGCCCAGGTGCTGGAGGACGGCGACCTGGCCTCGGGGATCGAGGTGTTCAACCTCGAGGGCGCCGGCGGCACCGTCGGCCTCCAGCGGCTGGTGAACGAGGACGGCAACGACAAGATGCTCATGCAGATGGGCCTCGGTGTCGTCGGCGCCTCGTACACGAACAAGTCCGAGGCCACGCTCGAGGACACCACGCCGATCGCCAAGCTGATCGAGGAGTCCGAGGCGATCGTCGTCCCGGCCGACTCCCCGTACAAGACGCTCGACGACCTGCTCACGGCGTGGAAGGCCGATCCCGGCAACGTCCCGGTCGGCGGCGCGTCGAACCCCGGTGGCCCCGACCACCTGACCCCGATGCTGCTCGCGCAGGCCGTGAACCTCGACCCGAAGACGGTCAACTACGTGGCCTACGACGGCGGCGGCGAGCTGCTGGCCGCCATCCTCGGCTCGCAGATCGCCTTCGGTGCGACCGGCATCGGCGAGGTGGCCGAGCAGGCCGCGTCCGGTGAGGTGCGGATCCTCGCGGTCACCAGCGAGAAGCCGGTCGACGGCGTCGACGCCCCCACCCTGACCGATGAGGGCGTGGACCTGGTCTTCACCAACTGGCGCGGCATCGTGGCCCCTCCCGGCCTCGACGACGCCCGGACGCAGACCTTCATCGACCTCGTGACGAAGATGCACGACAGCGACGGCTGGAAGAAGGCGCTCGCGGACAACGGCTGGGCCGACGCCTTCATGACCGGCGACGAGTTCGGCAGCTTCCTCGGCGACGAGAGCAAGCGGGTCGCCGGCGTCCTGGGTGAGCTGGGGCTGGCGTGAGTTCTGCCGAATCCGGCAGCACCGTGGGGCAGGGCCGCTCCGAGTTCGGAGTGGCCCTGTTCCTCGGGGCACTCGGCGTGCTGGTCATCGTC
The DNA here is from genome assembly GCA_025963345.1 of Blastococcus sp. Lineage (GTDB taxonomy): Bacteria > Actinomycetota > Actinomycetes > Mycobacteriales > Geodermatophilaceae > Blastococcus_B. The sequence goes on from JAOPUS010000355.1 coordinate 14,943, forward strand.
GAGGCCCTGCTGCTGCCGGAGAGCCTGATCGCCCGCGGCCCGGTCGGCCCCATGGCGGTCCCCATGGTCGTGGGGAGCCTGCTGCTCATCGTCGCCGTGTTCCTCACCGTGGACCTGCTGCGCGGCGGACGCGGTGAGCCGGAGGGCGGCGAGGACGTCGACCTGACCGGCCGGAGCGACTGGCGCACGATCGCCATGCTCGCGGCAGCGTTCGTGGCCAACGCCCTGCTCATCGAGGGCCTGGGCTGGCCGTTCTCCGGGGCGATCCTGTTCTGGGGCGCCGCCTTCGCCCTCGGCAGCCGGCACTACATCAGGGACGCCGCTATCGCCCTCGCCCTGTCATTCGGCTCCTGGTACCTGTTCGCCTTCGGCCTGAACATCGTCCTGCCGGTAGGCATTCTGAGGGGGATCCTCTGATGGGCGCGCTAGGCGAGTTGATCAACGGGTTCGGGACGGCGCTGACGCCCGAGAACCTGCTCTACGCCTTCCTCGGGGTCCTCCTCGGGACGGCGATCGGCGTCCTTCCGGGCATCGGCCCGGCGATGACGGTGGCCCTTCTCCTGCCGCTCACCTACGCCCTGGACGCCACCAGCGCCCTGATCATGTTCGCCGGCATCTACTACGGCGGCATGTACGGCGGCTCCACCACCTCGATCCTGCTCAACACCCCCGGCGAGAGCGCGTCGGTGGTCACCGCCATCGAGGGCAACAAGATGGCCAAGAGCGGGCGGGCGGCCCAGGCCCTCGCCACGGCGGCCATCGGGTCCTTCGTCGCCGGGACGATCGCCACGCTGCTGCTGGCTCTCCTCGCCCCGACCGTCGCCCGCCTGGCCCTGCAGATCGGTGCACCGGACTACTTCGCCATCATCCTGCTGGCCTTCATCGCCATCACCGCCGTGCTGGGCAGCTCCCGGGTGCGTGGGCTCGCCTCCCTCGGCATCGGCCTGACCATCGGTCTCATCGGGATCGACATCACGTCGGGCCAGCAGCGGCTCACCTTCGGCATCCCCGAGCTGGCCGACGGCATCGACGTCGTCGTGGTGGCGGTCGGGCTCTTCGCGGTCGGCGAGGCACTGTGGACGGCGGCACACCTGCGCCGCAGCCCGATCCAGGTCATCCCCGTCGGCAACGCCCGCATGGGGCGCGAGGACTGGAAGCGGTCCTGGAAGCCGTGGCTGCGCGGCACCTTCATCGGCTTCCCGTTCGGTGCCATCCCGGCCGGCGGCGCCGAGATCCCGACCTTCCTGTCCTACGTGACCGAGAAGAAGCTGTCCAAGCACCCCGAGGAGTTCGGGCACGGAGCGATCGAGGGCGTCGCCGGGCCGGAGGCGACCAACAACGCCTCGGCCGCCGGTGGGCTCGTACCGATGCTGACCCTCGGCCTCCCGACGACGGCCACCGCCGCGGTCATGCTCGTCGCCCTGAAGACGTACGGCATCCAGCCCGGTCCGCGTCTGTTCGAGACCGAGCCGGTGCTCGTCTGGGGCCTGATCGCCAGCCTCTTCATCGGCAACACGATGCTGCTGGTGCTCAACCTGCCGCTGGCGCCCGTCTGGGCGCGGCTGTTGCGGATCCCCCGGCCCTACCTCTACGCGGGGATCCTGTTCTTCTCCAGCCTGGGGGCCTACTCGGTCAACGCCTCGCCGTTCGACCTCTTCCTGCTGCTGGCCATCGGCGCCCTCGGCTTCATGATGCGGCGGTACGGCCTGCCGATGCTGCCGGCCATCATCGGCGTGATCCTCGGCCCCTTCGCCGAGGAGAAGCTCCGCCAGGCGCTGCAGATCAGCAACGGGGAGCTCTCCGGCCTCATCACGCCGCTCTCGCTCATCGTGTACGTGATCGCGGCACTGCTCCTGCTCGCCCCGCTCGTGCGCAAGCTGCTGCCCCGCAGGGCGGTCGTGCCGGTGCTGGCCGAGACAGCCGAGGCGATCGAGGAGTCCCACCACCAGCACGGGCTGACCGACTCGGTGTCGGTGGAGACGAAGAAGCGGGCGCACCGGGAAGGGCCCGGTATGTGATCGAGCGGGCGGGGGCCGGAAACGCGGGAAACCTGCGTTCCCGGCCCCCGGTCATTCCAGGGCCCGGTCGTCCTTGAGGACCACGCCGGAGGCACCCAGCTCCCGGGCGGCGCCGAGCAGCCGGGCCACCGTCTCCGCCGCCTGCGCGTACCCGAGTCCGTGCGGCGGCCGGACGTTGGACACGCAGTTCCGCTCGGAATCCACCCGCCCTGGCCGGGGATCCCAGGTCAGATAGATCCCCAGCGAGTCGGCCGACGACAGTCCGGGCCGCTCACCGATGAGGACGACGACAGCCCGGACGCCCAGAGCCGCGCCGATCTCGTCACCCAGCCCGACCCGCGCCTGGTGCGCGAGCACGACCGGCGCCACCGACCAGCCGGGCAGCCGCTCCAGCAGCGCCACCGTCATCGCCGCCGCGTGCTCGTGCACCGCCCTCGGGGAGAGTCCGTCGCCGATCACGACCGCCAGGTCGGCATCCGCCCGCGGCAGCGAGGTGCCGTCCGCCAGCCGCCGCCCGAGATCGGGCCGCTGCAGGTACTCCGCCCGGTCGGCCGCCGCCGAGTGCACCTCGACGACCTCGAGCTCGGGCAGACCTGCGCGCACCGGCTCCGCGTCGAGAGCCTCGTGCACCGCGTCCCGCGCCACCGCGTGCGCCGCCCGGAACTCCAGCTCCCGCGCCGTCGGGAGCCCGTCGCCGGCCCGGCCGAGCGCCACCCGCGCCCGGGTCGCCCCGCGCAGCACGGCCCACGGATCCGCAGAGATGGCCATTTCTGCGGGGTCGGTGATCACGCCGACGCCGCCGCGAGCAGGGCCTTGGCGGCCGGGGCGTCGGCGGTCAGCGCGCGCACCCGCCCGTCGTCGTCCAGCAGGTCCATCCGGGCCAGCCACGCCTCGAACTCCGGTGCCGGCCGCAGGTCGAGCACCTGCCGGGCGGTGAGGACGTCGGAGAACGACAGCGACTGGTAGTGCAGCATCACGTCGTCGGAACCGGGGACGGCGATGACGAACGAGCAGCCGGCCGCCCCGAGCAGGAGCATCAACGAGTCGGTGTCGTCGCCGTCGACCTCGGCATGGTTCGTGTAGCAGACGTCGACCCCCATGGGCAGGCCGAGCAGCTTGCCGCAGAAGTGGTCCTCCAGCCCGGCCCGGATCACCTGCTTGCCGTCATAGAGGTACTCGGGCCCGATGAAACCGACGACGGTGTTCACCAGGAGCGGCTCGAAGTGCCGGGCCACGGCGTACGACCGCGCCTCCAGGGTCTGCTGATCCACCGGCCGCCCGTCCACGCCGCGGTGCGCGTCCGCCGACAGCGCCGACCCCTGCCCGGTCTCGAAGTAGGTGACGTTGCTGCCGACCGTCCCGCGACCCAGTTCCAACGCCCCGGCCCGCGCCTCGGCAAGCAGGCCGAGGGTCACCCCGAAGCCGCGGTTGGCCGCCTGCGTGCCGGCCACGGACTGGAACACCAGATCCACCGGCGCACCCCGCTCCAGCGCACGCAGCGTCGTCGTCACGTGGGCCAGCACGCACGACTGCGTCGGGATCTCGTAGCGGCTGATCACCGCGTCGACCAGTTCCAGCAGCGCGATCGTCTGCGCCGGTGAGTCGGTGGCCGGGTTGATCCCGATGACGGCGTCCCCGGAGCCCTGCAGCAGCCCGTCGATGATCGACGCGGTCACCCCGAGCGGGTCGTCGGTCGGGTGGTTGGGCTGCAGCCGCGAGGCCAGCCGACCGCGCAGGCCCAGGGTGCTGCGCAGCCCGGTGACAACGCGGGTCCGCCGGCCGACGGCGATCAGGTCGGCGTTGCGCATCAGCTTCGAGGTGGCGGCGACCATCTCCGGGGTCAGCCCGCGGGCCAGGCTGCTGATCGCGTGCTCGTCGCTCTCCGCCGCCCACGCCAGCAGGGTGTCGCGGAACTCCCCCACCGTCATCGCCGCCACCGGCGTGAAGGCGGCGGCGTCGTGCGTGTCGAGGATCAGCCGGGTCACGTCGTCCTCGTCGTAGCCGACCACCTGTTCCTCGAGGAATGTGGCCAGCGGCAGGTCGGCGAGCACCATCTGCGCGGCCACCCGCTGCGCGGCGGATTCCGCGGCGCAGCCGGCGAGCACGTCCCCGGAGCGGGCCGGCGTGGCCTTGGCCAGCAGGTCCGACAGCGACGGGAACTCGTAGGTGTGCCCGCCGAGCGTCGTCCGGCGGACGGTCACCGCACGTCCTCATCGGCGGCGGCCAGGAGCTCGAACTCCTCCTCGGGAGCAGAGGCCACCAGGTGGTGTCGGCTGTAGAAGGCGAAGTAGGCGAGGAAGAGCGCGTAGGCGCCCAGCGTCCAGAGGGCCGCCTTGACATCGACCAGGAACGTCGCGAGAACCGCGGCCGCCGCGAGCACCAGGGCCACGGACGTGGTGGCGATCCCGCCGGGGGTCCGGTACGGGCGCTCGAGGTCGGGCTCCCGGCGGCGCAGCACGATGTGGCTGACCATCATCAGCACGTAGGAGACGGTGGCCCCGAAGACGGCCATGTTGAGCAGCATCGCGCCCTGCCCGGTCAGCGAGAGCACGAAGCCGATGGCGCCGTGTACGAGCAGCGCCAGCATCGGCGCCTTGCGCTTGTTGGTCACCGTCAGCACCCGAGGCAGGTAGCCGGCCCGGGAGAGGGCGAACGTCTGCCGGGAGTAGGCGTAGATGATCGAGAAGAAGCTGGCCACCAGGCCGAACAGGCCCGCGTAGTTGACCACCCGGGTGAGCCCGTCGGAGGCGCCCGAAG
>JAOPUS010000428.1 GCA_025963345.1 Blastococcus sp.
CAGCTGGTCAAGTACCACTGGCTGCCGAAGCAGGGCGTGAAGTCCTGGACCGCCGCCGACGGGGAGGTCGCGCAGGGCAAGGACCTCGGCGTGCACACGAAGGACCTCTACGAGGCCATCGAGCGCGGCGAGTACCCGTCCTGGGACCTGCATGTCCAGTTGATGGACGACCACGAGCACCCCGAGCTGGACTTCGACCCGCTGGACGACACCAAGGTCTGGCCGGAGAACGAGTTCCCGCTCCGCAAGGTCGGCACCATGACGCTGAACCGCACCCCGGAGAACTTCTTCCTGGAGAGCGAGCAGATCGCTTTCGGCACCGGTGTGCTCGTCGACGGGCTCGACTTCTCCGACGACAAGATGCTGGTCGGCCGGACGTTCTCCTACTCCGACACCCAGCGCTACCGGGTGGGCCCGAACTACCTGCAGCTCCCGGTGAACCAGGCCAAGGCCGCCAAGGTCGCCACCAACCAGCGCGACGGCCAGATGGCGTACTCCGTGGATCTCGGCCCGGGCCAGAACCCGCACGTCAACTACGAGCCGTCGATCACCGGCGGCCTGCGTGAGGCCACCTACCCCACGCATGACGAGCAGGGCCCGGAGATCACCGGCCGGCTCACCCGCAAGCGGATCCCGCGCACCGACGACTACACGCAGGCCGGCCAGCGGTACCTGCTGTCGGAGCAGTGGGAGAAGGACGAGCTGGTGGCCAACCTGATCGACGGCATCTCCCAGACCGATCGCCCGATCCAGGAGCGGATGGTGTGGCACATGTTCATGGCCGAGGACGAGCTCGGTCAGCGGGTCGGCGACGGCCTGGGCATCAGCGCGGACGACGTTCGCGGCCTGCAGCCGCTGCAGACCCAGACGCTCACCGAGGCCGAGCTGCAGCGTGCGGCCAACCTCGGCAAGAACGGCCCGCGTGACGTCAGCGGTCTCACCATGACGCACTGCGTGCCGAACGAGCGCGTGGTCCTCGCCGGCTGATCCGCTTCGCGTTCGGCGCGCAAGCGCGGAAGGGGCCCCTCAGGTACGCCTGAGGGGCCCCTTGTCGCGTACCAGCGGCGGTGCGATCTCAGTCGCGCGGGCGCTTGCGGTCCTGGTCGGCGAGGAACCGCTCGAACTCCGCGCCGATCTCCTCGGCGCTGGGCACCTCGCCGGAGCTGCCCAGCAGGTCGGTGCCCTCCCGGGCGGCGGTGAAGTTGTCGTACTGCTGCTCCAGCGCCGCGACGACGGCGGTGTTCTCGCTCGAGCGGGCGATCTGCTCGTCGATCTCGGTGCGGTTGGCCTGGGCGGCCTCGGCCAGCGTCTCGGTGGGCAGGTGCAGCCCGGTCAGCCGCTCCACGTGCTCGAGGAGGGTGAGCGAGGCTGCCGGATAGGTGGCCTGGGCGAGGTAGTGGGGCACGTGTGCGGCCACGCCGAGCGCGTCCACGCCCGCCTCGCCGAGTCGCAGCTCCAGCAGCGACGAGACGCTGCCGGGGATGCGCATCTCGCCCCAGTACACCGGATAGGGCTCGATCAGCTGCCGTCGCGTCGCGTGCGCGGTGACGGTGACCGGCCGGGTGTGGGGGACCGGCATGGGGATCGCCTGCATGGACACCACGGAGGTGACCCCGAGCCGCTCGACCAACTGGCCCACGGCCGCGACGAATCGCTCCCACGCGTAGTCGGGCTCGGCACCGTGCAGCAGCAGGAACGGCACGCCGGCGTCGTCCTCCAGGGCGTACAGCGCGATCTCCGGCGCCGCGAAGTCCTCGTAGCGGTCGCCGCTGAAGGTCATGCGCGGTCGGTGCGCGCGGTAGTCGACGAGACTGTCGGCGTCGAACCGGGCGATCACCTCGTGCGGCAGCCCGGCCAGCAGGTGGGCCCCTGCGAGGGCACCGGCGTGCGCGGCGTCGAAGTCGCCGGCCAGGTCGTGCACCAGCACCAGCCCGGCGCGCTCGGCCGGGTCGCCGACCGCTGCCTCGCGGGCGAGGAAGCTCTCGGCCTCGGGGAGCAGCTCGACGAGCTCCTCCGGTCGCTGGGCCACGGTGGGACCTCCCTGATGATTCGGACGACGACCGGTTCGGACGACGACCGGTGCAGCCGCGGCGGGTGCCACGGCATTCCCATGCTCCCCCGGAGGGGGAGATCAGCGCTCCCGGTCGCCTTCGGGTCGTGCCTCGACGGGAGCGGCCACCTGGTCGTGCACGATCTCGGCCCCCGAGTCGTCCCCGGTGACCCGGGCGCGGGTGCCGTCGTCGGCCACCTCGGGGGAGCGGTCGTCCAGTTCGTCGCGCACGTACCGGTAGATGACGGCGATGAGCGCGGCGACCGGGACGCTGAGGAACGCTCCGGTGATGCCGGCCAGGCTGCTGCCCGCGGTGACGGCGAGGATCACCACCGCTGCGTGCAGGTTGAAGCCGCGGCCCTGGATGATCGGCTGCAGGACGTTGCCCTCGATCTGCTGCACGAGGACGACGATGCCCAGCACGATCAGCGCCGTCGTGACGCCGTTGCTCACCAGAGCGACGAGGACCGCGAAGGCGCCGGCGACGAACGCACCGATGATGGGCACGAAGCCGCCGAAGAACGTCAGCACCGCCAGCGGGATCACCAGGGGGACGCCGAGGATCCACAGCCCCAGGCCGATGAAGAAGGCGTCGATGAACCCGACCAGTGCCTGCTGACGGATGAACTCCGAGAGGGTCGACCAGGTCTTGTAGGACAGGGCCGCCACGTGCCGGCCGGCCCGGGGGCCGGTCTGGGCGGCCAGCCACGGCACGAAGCGCGGCCCGTCCTTCAGGAAGAAGAAGACCAGCACGAGCGCGAGGACCAGGTTGATCAAGCTGTTGCCGACCGCGGAGACGCCGGTGAGGGCGTAACCGGCGATGTTCTGCGCGTTGCCCTGGATCGAGTTGATGACCGAGGCGACGGCCTCGCCGATCTGGTCCTCGCCCAGGTTGAACGGGGGGCCCTGCAGCCATTCCTGCACGTCCTGCAGGGCCGCGGTAGCACTGTCGGAGAGCGCGGTGACCTGGTCGGCGACCGAGGGTGCGATGGCCGCGATGATCCCGACGAAGGCGAGGATGAAGGCGAGCACGACCGTCGTCGCCGCCAGCGCCGGCGGCCAGCGGTGGTTGCGCAGTAAGCGGGTCGCCGGCCACAGCACCGTGGCGATCAGCAGGCCGAGGACGACCGGGAGCAGGATCGACCACAGCCTGCCCAGGACGTACCCGATGACGACGACGGCGGCGAAGATCAGCAGGAGCTGAGCGGACGCGATCGCCAGTCTTCGGCTCGCGGCACGCATCTTGGGGCCGCGTTCGGCCGAAGGGGCGGGCGCGGACGTCACCGCGGCGGCCACCGGATCGGCGACATCCTGGGACGAGGCGGGGCCCGGTTCGTCGGTGGAACGGCCGGTTAGGCGGAGCCTCATGGCGTCGATCTCAACACAGATGCTCGGCCCGGACCGGCCGGAAACGATCATCGCCGCCAAGTCGTAGCGTGCTCGTCATGCCGAAGACCGCGACCGCCGACCGGGTCGACCGAGATGCCCTGCTGGAGTTCCTCCGCCCCCGGCACCAGGCGGTGCTGCTGACACGCCGGCGTGAGGGCGGCGCCCAGCTCTCCCCGGTGACCTGTGGTGTGGACGGCGAGGGGCGGGTCGTCGTCTCCACGTATCCGCAGCGGGCGAAGGTGACCAACGCGCGCCGCGACCCCGCGGTCTCCCTGTGCGTCCTGTCCTCGGACTTCAACGGTCCGTGGGTTCAGGTCGACGGTGAGGCGGAGGTGCTCGACCTTCCCGACGCGCTCGAGCCGCTCGTCGAGTACTACCGGGCGATCAGTGGCGAGCACCCCGACTGGGACGACTACCGGGCAGCGATGACCCGCCAGGGAAAGTCGCTGCTGCGGATCACGATCACCGGGTGGGGCCCGATCGCGACGGGCGGTTTCCCGCCCGAGGTGATCGACAAGCTCTGAGGCTTGCATCTGATCAGGAAAGCTGTCAGCCTTGCGGGGTGCCCTATGTCTTGACGGTGGACCAGCGCGCCAGCCGCAGCAGCCCGGACCGGGTCCCCGAGGTGCTGCGCCGGCTCAACAGCACCGTCCCCACCGTGCTCGGCTTCGAGCGGACGGCCGGCGACGAGTTCCAGGGGGTGCTCGCCGACCCGGACGACGTCGTCGAGGTGGTGCTGCTGTTGGTCCGGTCCGGGGACTGGAGCATCGGCATCGGGGCGGGGCCGGTGCAGACCCCCCTCCCGCAGAGCACCCGCGCCGGTGCCGGACCGGCCTTCCTCTGCGCCCGCCGGGCCGTGGACGCCGCCAAGCAGCGGCCGGTCCGGCTGGCGGTGCGTGGCGTGGTGCCCGTCGACGCCGCGGACGCCCAGGCGGTCCTCACCGCCCTCGCGGTGATCGTGGAGCGCAGGAGCGACCAGGCCTGGGAGGCGATCGCCCTGGTCGGCTCCGGGCGGACGCAGGCGGACGCGGCCACGGCACTCGGCGTCTCCCGGCAGGCCGTGGGCCAGCGGCTCGCCGCCGCGCTGTGGGATCTCGAGCGCGAACTGCGCCCGACCGCGGCGCGGTGTCTCACCCGCGCGGCAGGATGAGCGGGCCATGAACACCGCTGTCCTCGTGCTGCTCGCGCTGACCGTCGTCCTGGGGTTCCTGCTCACCGCCCAGGGCGAGCGGGTTCGTCCCCCCTGGGGCGCGGTGTTCCTCGCCGGGCTCCTGACCCTCGCCGCAGCGCTGGCCTGGGCCGGGGGCGATGCCCCGTCCGGCATCGCGGAGGCGGCCGCGGTCGGCGCCGTGCTCGCCGCCGTCGCGGGAGGGGGGCCCGTCGCGACCGCCGTCCTGCGGGCCGCCGACCCCGCCGCGGTGGGGGTGACCGGGGGGCCGCAGGACCCCGAGATCCTCCGGGGCGGGGCCTGGATCGGCATCCTCGAGCGCGCGGCGGTCGCCGCCATGCTGCTGGCCGGGTCGGCCGAGGGCCTGGTCGTCGTCCTCGCGGTGAAGGGGCTGGGCCGCTACGCGGAGCTGCGGGCGCCTGCAGCGGCCGAGCGGTTCATCATCGGCACCCTCGCCAGCGCAATGTGGGCGGCGGCGTGCGTCGGGGTGGCGGTCCTCCTCCGCGGCTGAGCCGGCGCGTTCACCGCTTCGGGCGAACCTCGGACGGTGGCCCCACCAGGGCGTTTCAGGCTGGTGCGGCGCGGGCACGCAGCGCCGGACCCCGACCGAGGAGGAACCCCCGTGAGCCAGGACGACGCCCTTCGCCCGCTCTCGCCCGAGGAACTGGCTGCCGAGACCGGTGCTGCCCTGCCGGACAAGGAGGTCATCTCCCTGCTCGACCTCAACGCCGATCTCGACATCGCCCTCGATGCCGCGGCCCCGATCGACCTCGCGGTGGCCGCCAACGCCAACGTCGCTGCGCCGATCGACGCCGCTGTAGGGGCCAACGTGCTCTCGGTGGGCTCGACGGCCCAGGCGCTCTCCGACCAGGGCGTGCTCATCGACCAGGGCATCACCGGCGAGGCGGTGGCGCACGCGCCGCAGGACAGCACCATCGCCCAGGGCGCCCAGCCCGTCGCCGCCGAGCCCGCCGCAGCCGACCCCGCTGCCGCCGGATCCGCCGTGGGTGCGCTGCCCACCGACCCGGCGAGCGCGCTGGACGGCAACCTGCTGAACGTCGACGTGAACCTCGCTGCCGACCTCAACCTGGCGGCGCCCATCGACGGGGCCGTGGCCGCGAACGCCAACGTCGCGGCGCCCATCGACGCCGCGGTGGCAGCCAACGTCGGCTCCATCGACTCGACGGCCACCGCGATCTCCCAGCAGGACGCGATCATCACGCAGGACGTCGACGCGAACGCCGAGGCCACGGCGGAGCAGACGTCCACGATCACCCAGTGACCGGTGGCCTGCTGACCGCACGAGGATGACAGATCCGCAGACCGCCCCGATCCCGGTCGCGGGTGGGCGCACGCAGATGCCTGGCGGGCCGGACGGCGAGGTCCTGACGCGCGCCACCGGCGTCGAACTGCTCGGCGAGGTGCCGGGGTCGGGCTACCGGCGACCGCCTGCGCTGGCCCGCCGCGCGGACGGACAGGTCATCACGCTGACCCCGCTGCTGCACCAGGTGCTGCTGGCCGTGGACGGACGGCGGACGGTCGAGGAGGTCGCCGACGAGGTCGGCGCGTGCTCCGGGCGCCTGGTGCGCCCGGAGGACGTCCGGCAGCTGGTCGACGGCTCACTGCGTCCGCTCGGGCTGTTGCGACGGGCCGACGGGAGCGAGCCCGAGGTCCGCCGGTCCACGCCGTTGCTCGCGCTCCGGTTCAAGCGGGTCGTCACCGATCCGGCGGTCACCCGACGACTGACCGCGCCCTTCGCGGTCCTGTTCAGCCCGCTGGTCGTCGTCCCCGTGGTACTGGCGTTCGGTGCGGTGGCCGGCTGGGTGCTCTTCTCGCAGGGGCTGGCGGCCGCCACCGCCCAGGCCTTCGCCAACCCTGCGCTGTTCCTTGCCGTCGTCGTGGTCACCGTGCTCTCCGCCGGTTTCCACGAGTTCGGGCACGCCGCCGCGGCCCGGTACGGCGGGTCCACGCCGGGCGCGATGGGCTTCGGGATCTACCTGTTCTGGCCGGCGTTCTACACCGACGTCACCGACAGCTACCGGCTCGGGCGGGCCGGCCGGGTGCGCACCGACCTCGGCGGCCTGTACTTCAACGCGCTGGTCGTGCTGCTGTCCTTCGGGGTGTGGTGGCTCACCGGCTGGCACGCCGTCCTGCTGATCGTGGCCACCCAGGTGCTGCAGATGATCCGGCAGCTGGCGCCGCTGCTGCGCTTCGACGGCTACCACGTGCTCGCCGACCTCACCGGCGTGCCCGACCTCTACCGCCGCATCGGCCCGGTGCTGGCCGGGCTGGTGCCCGGTCGCTGGCACCAGCCCGAGGCGACCGCGCTCAAGACCTGGGCCCGGGTCGTCGTCGTGCTCTGGATCCTGGTCGTGATCCCGCTGATGGCGCTCTCGTTGCTCCTGATGGTGCTGTCGCTGCCGCGCCTGCTGGCCACGGCATGGCTGTCGGCACAGGCCCAGGGCAGCCGGATGGCCGAGGCGTTCGGCGAGGGCGACATCCTGGCGGTCCTCGCCCGGCTGCTCGGACTGGTGGCGATCGTCGTGCCGGTGCTCGGCATCGGCTTCGTCCTCCTGCGGCTGGTGCGCAGCACCGGGCTCGGGGTGTGGCGGCGCACCGAGGGTCGGCCCGTGCGCCGCGCTCTGGCGGCCCTGCTCGCCGCCGCCCTGGTGGCCGGGCTCGGCTGGGCATGGTGGCCCGACGCCGACACCTACCGCCCCGTCCGCGCCTGGGAGGGCGGCACGGTCCTGGACGCCGTGCCCGCGTCCAGCAGCTCGGCGCTCACCGCCGGCTCGAGGGGCTCCGCGACCACGATCTGGCCCGATGACGGCAGCCCCCTGCCCACCGCCGACAACCCTGCGCTGGCCATGGTGCTCGTGCCGGCGTCGTCGAGCGGGGACGGTCCGGCGACCGCGGGGGGCGATGGGGTCGAGGAAACCGAGGAGGCGCCGACCTGGGTGTTCCCGTTCGACCGGCCCCTCCCGCCCGGCGAGGGCGACAACCAGGCGCTCGCGGTCAACACCCAGGACGGGTCGGTGGCCTACGACGTGTCCTTCTCGCTCGTCTGGGCCGAGGGCGACGAGGCCGTGCTCAACCGCAACGAGGCGTACGCGGCGGCCAGCTGCCGGGACTGCCGCACGGTGGCCGTGGCGTTCCAGGTCGTGCTCATGGTCGGGTCGGTCGACGTCGTCGTCCCGCAGAACCTCTCCACCGCGGTCAACTACGCCTGCCTGGAGTGCGTCACCTACGCCCTGGCGACCCAGCTCGTCGTCACCGTCCCGGGACCGCTCAGCGACGCGGCCACGCAGGAGCTGGCGGCCGTCTGGGCCGAGCTGCAGGCGTTCGGGAAACAGATCGAGGGCGTTCCGCTGGCGGAGCTGCGGAGCCGGCTCACGGACTTCGAGGCCAGGATCCTCGACCTCGTCCGTCCGGGCGTGACCGAGAATCCCGGCGGCGTGCCGGAGACCTCCGGCGCGACGGACGGCAGTTCGTCGTCCGCCGGACCCACGTCGGCGAGCCGGTCGTCGGCTCCGGGCTCGGAGGGCTCGGAGGACGCGGCACCGACGACGGCAACGACCACGACGGCGGCGACCACGACCTCCGGGGCGACGAGTGCTTCGCCCACCACTGACCCGGCCCAGTCCTCCTCCGCGGCCGGGACGGCGCCCTCGACGGCCGAGGCGACCCCCGCGGGCTGAGCGGCACACCCAGCGGGCTGCTCTCCGCGCGCGGAGAATGGCGGGCAGTCCGTCGTCCCTTCCTGGAGGCCCCGTGTCCGAGTCGCCCGCAGCTGGTGCCGTTCGCAACCTCGACCTGCTCGGCATCTACTGCAACGACCACCTGGCTGCCTCTACCGGGGGCATCGAGCTGGTCAGCCGGATGCTGAGCCGGCACCGCAGCACTCCTTACGAGGCGCGCTTCGAGGAGCTGCTCGACCAGCTACGGGAGGAGCGGACCGCGCTGCGTTCCTCGATGGCGGCGCTCGGTCTGCCGGTCCGCCAGTACAAGCAGGTGGCTTCGTGGGTGGGCGAGAAGCTGTCGCGGGCGAAGCTCAACGGCCACCTGCTGTCCCGCTCGCCGCTCAGTGACCTCGTCGAGTTCGAGTTCATCTCGACGGCGGTGCTCGCCAAGCGGGCCGGCTTCGAGACGCTGCGCATGGTCGCGGCCGTCGACCGGCGGCTGGACGCCCCCCTGCTCGACCGGCTCATCGTGCAGGCCGACACGCAGCACGACTGGCTGGCCGATGCCCGCCGGGAGGTCGCCGCCCGCGTGTTCGGCGGGGATCCGGGCCCGGCGGCCGCCGCTGCCGGCAGCTGAACAAACCCCAGCCGGGCGGCCGGTCGCCGCCACCTGTAGAACCAGCACATGTGCCATGACCACGACAGCCGTCCGCCCGCCCCGCCGCGCACCGGTGACGTCGCCGAGCGCGGCCTCCTCACCCTGACCTCCGCCGATGGCACGGAGTTCAGCGCGGCCTATGCCGCGCCGGCGGCCGAGCCGAGCGTGGGCGTCGTCGTGCTGCCCGACGTCCGGGGCCTGCACCCGTACTACGTGGCGTTGGCCGAGCGGTTCGCCGAGACCGGGGCGGCCTCCGTCGCGATCGACTACTTCGGCCGGACGGCGGGGCTCGCCGAGGAGCTCCGGCCCGGGGACTTCGACTGGCAGACGCACATTCCGCAGACGACCGAGGCGACCATCGACGCCGACATCACGGCGGCCATCGGCTACCTGCGCTCCCGCACCCGGGACGACCTGCCGGTGGTGACGGTCGGCTTCTGCTTCGGCGGCAGCAACTCGTGGCGGCAGGCCGGCGGCGACCTCGACCTCGCCGGGTGTGCCGGGTTCTACGGCCGGCCGTCGATGGTCGGGGCGGCGGCGGAGCGCGCGCACCTGCCGACGGTGATGATGATCGCCGGCGCCGACTCGACGCCGGTGGCCTCGCAGCTGGAGCTGGCCGACACGATGCGCGCCGCCGGTGCCGAGGTGGACGCCGTCGTCTACGACGGTGCGCCGCACTCGTTCTTCGACCGCTCGTACGGCGAGTGGGAAGAGGCCTGCCGGGACGCCTGGGAGCACCTCCTGGCGCTCACCGACCGCGTCGCGGCCCGCTGACGCCGGCGTTCCCGCGGGAACGCCGGACGACGGTGCGGCGATGATCGAGCAGCTGGGGTCACTTCCCGTGGGCGTCAGGCAGGTCGGCCTGCGGCGGGCGACGCAGGCCGACCTGCCGGCGCTGGTCCGGCTGCTGGCCGACGACCCGCTCGGCGGGCGCCGTGAGGTGGTCACCGACGACGCAACCGACGTCGTCGCGACGCTGCAGCTGTCGTTCATCCCGGGGCTGTCCCGGGGGGCGCGCTTCGGGCCCAGGTCGAGGCGGTCCGCGTTCGGGCCGACCACCGGGACCTGGGGCTCGGCACGGCGATGTTCGGGTGGGCGATCGAGGAGGCCCGGCGGCGTGGCTGCGCGCTCGTGCAGCTGACGACCGACAGGTCGCGGGACGACGCCGGCCGCTTCTACGAGCGGCTCGGCGTCGTGGCCTCCCATGAGGGCATGAAGCTCCTGCCGTGACGCCGATCCCGGGCCGACGGACCTCGACCGCGCCTCCTAGGCTGACCACGTGAGCGGAGAACCGATCGATCCGGGCGTCATCGAGCTGGCCGGCCGGGTCTTCGACCTGGCCCGGGGCGGCTCCACATCGGAGCTCGCGTCCTACATCGATGCCGGCGTTCCGGTGAACCTGACCAATGACAAGGGCGACACCCTGCTCACCCTGGCGGCCTATCACGGCCACCCGGAGACGGTGGGTGCCCTGCTCGAGCGCGGCGCCGACCACTCCCGGGCCAACGACCGCGGTCAGACCGCCCTCGCCGCCGCCGTCTTCCGGCAGTCGGCCGACACGGTGACCCGGTTGCTGGCCGCCGGCGCCGACCCGGATGCCGGCAGCCCCAGCGCCCGGGCGACGGCCACGTTCTTCGAGCTTCCCGAGATGACCGGCCTTCTGGACGCTCCCCGGTAGCCGACCGGGCCGGATGCGGTGATCGTGGTCCCGTAGGCGCAACCATGGGGGAGGGGGCGGCAATGGCAGTACGACCCGACGTCCAGGGCACCGGGCAGACCGGACCGCGTCCGCTGCGGCGGCCCGAGCCGGGGCCTGCCGACACCCCCCTCGAGGAAGCACCGGTTCCGCCGCCGACGACCAGAGCCACGTCGGTGGATCTCGAGCCCGGGATGCCGACCGTGGCGGTGGACCCCGCCCCCGGCGTCCTTCCCCGCTGGCTGCTGCTGCTGGTGGGTGCAGCCGCCGCGACGGTCGCCGTCGCCGGACTTCGGGCGATCGCCTGGCTGGTGGCCCCGGTCTTCCTCGCGCTGGTCGTGGTCATCGCGCTGACCCCGGTCCAGCGGTGGCTGCGCCGCATCGGGGCGCCCAGCTGGCTGGCCACCTCGGTCCTGCTGATCCTCGTCTGGTCGATCCTGCTCTCCTTCGTGGCGCTGCTCGTGCTCTCGATCGCGCAGTTGGCCGCCCTGCTGCCGGACTACTCCGGCCGGGCCGAGGTGCTCATCAACGGGGTGGTGACCGATCTCAACAACGCCGGCATCGTCTCCGGCCAGCTATCGGACCTGGTGTCGAAGATCGACTACGGCCAGCTCGTCGGTGTCGCGACCGGGCTGCTGTCCGGGTTGACCGACGCCGCGAGCACCCTCGTGCTGCTGCTCACGGCGCTGGTCTTCGTGGCGATCGAGTCCAGCGGGTTCGGCCGCCGGATGGCACTGGTGGGCGCCCAGCGGCCGCACCTGCCGGTCGCGCTGAGCCTGTTCGCCCAGGGCACCCGCAGCTATCTGCTGGTCAGCACGGTGTTCGGCGCCATCGTGGCGGCGGGGGACTGGGTGGCGCTGTCCATCATCGGCATCCCCGCCGCCGGTATCTGGGGACTCCTGGCGTTCGTCACCAACTACGTGCCCAACATCGGGTTCGTCCTGGGGGTCGTGCCGCCGGCACTGCTCGGCCTGCTGGCCGGCGGCTGGGGCGAGCTGATCGCTGTGGTGGTGGTCTACTCGCTGCTGAACTTCGTCGTGCAGACGCTGATCCAGCCGCGGTTCGTCGGGGACTCCGTGGGTCTGTCGATGACCGTCACGTTCGTCGCCCTGCTGTTCTGGGGCTGGGTCATGGGTGCCCTCGGTGCTCTGCTCGCGATCCCGCTGACGCTGCTGGTGAAGGTGCTGCTGGTCGACCTCGACCCGAGGGGACACTGGCTGGACGCGGTGCTCCGCGAGGAACCGCGCGCGCCGCGGACCATGCGGGCCAAACGCCGGATGTACGCCCGCCGGGCCGCGCTGGCCTCGGTCCGCCGGCTGCACCACGCCCGCCGGGGCACGAACCAGACCGACGCCGAGGCTCCGCCCGACTGAGCACCGCCGGCCCTCCGTGGCGCCCCGGTCCCTGCGGCACGCGGCCCCGTGCGGTAGACCTGGCACGCCCAGATCCCACGTACCCTCCGGAGGTCCCTTCCGTGCTGGCCAGCATCGGCTATGCCGCCGCCTACACCGGGGTCGGCATCGTGCTGCTGGTCCTGGGCTTCTTCGCCCTGGATCTGCTCACCCCCGGGAACCTCGGGCGGCACATCTACGACGGCCGGTCGGTCAACGCCGCGGTGACACTCGCCGCCGGGTTCCTCGGCCAGGGCGCGATCGTGTTCGCGAGCATCTGGACCAACGCCACGAGCAGTTTCGGTCGCGCGCTGCTCTACACCGTCGTGTTCGGCGTGCTGGGGGTCCTGCTCCAAGCCGTCGCTTTCGTGGCGCTCGACCTGATCACCCCGGGCCGGCTGGGGGCGCACCTCATGGAGCCGGTGTTCCATCCGGCCAGCCTCGTCAGCGCCGCCGTGCAGCTGGCCGTCGCGGCGATCATCGTGGCCTCCATCTGGCCCTGAGTCTGGCCCTGAGTCGTGGCCTCCATCCGGCCGTGACGGCTGGCCGCGTCCGGACCGTGTGACGGGCGCCCCGCTACCCGCCCGTAACGTGTCGGGCGCAGCTTTCGGCCCGTCGCCCGCGACGGCAGCCGCACACGACATGAAGGGATCTTCCATGAGCGAGGCAAGCGCAAGGGCCCGGGTGGCCATCGTGACCGGTGCCGCCCGCGGCATCGGTGCCGCGACGGCCCTCCAGCTGGCACGGGACGGGTTCGCCGTGGCCGTCCTCGACCTGGACGAGTCCGCCGCCAAGGGCACCGTCGGGGCCATCGAGGCCGCGGGTGGCAAGGCGCTGGCCGTCGGTGCCGACGTCAGCGACTCCGAGCAGGTCGAGGCTGCGGTCACGCGGGTGGCCGCCGAGCTCGGCGGGCCCACCGTGCTGATCAACAATGCCGGCGTCACCCGCGACAACATGCTGTTCAAGATGACCGAGACCGACTGGGACGTCGTCATGAACGTGCACCTGCGGGGGGC
Organism: Blastococcus sp.; assembly: GCA_025963345.1. GTDB lineage: Bacteria > Actinomycetota > Actinomycetes > Mycobacteriales > Geodermatophilaceae > Blastococcus_B. The sequence goes on from JAOPUS010000428.1 coordinate 13,049, forward strand.
GTTCCTGATGAGCCGCGCCGTGCAGAAGCACATGATCGACGCCAAGTGGGGCCGGATCGTCAACCTGTCGAGCGTCTCGGCGCTGGGCAACCGCGGCCAGGCGAACTACTCCACGGCCAAGGCCGGGCTGCAGGGCTTCACCAAGACCCTCGCCATCGAGCTGGGTAAGTTCGGGGTGACCGCCAACGCGATCGCCCCCGGCTTCATCGAGACCGAGATGACGAAGGCGACCGCCGAGCGCATGGGCATCGCGTTCGAGGACTTCATCAAGGGCGCCGCCTCGCAGATCCCGGTCGCCCGGGTCGGCCAGCCCGAGGACATCGCGCACCTGGTGTCCTTCTTCGTCAGCGAGGG
>JAOPUS010000061.1 GCA_025963345.1 Blastococcus sp.
TGATCCAGGCGGCCGAGGCCGCAGGCGTCAAGATCGGCGTCCGGTCGTTCGACGTGCCGCTGGGGTCCTTCGACGCCACCGCGCTCGCCATCCAGATGAAGGAGGCGGGGGTCGACAGCATCTACGCCCCGACGCTGACCGACTCGTCGGTGTCGGTGCTCCGCGCCGCACAGCAGCAGGGCGTGACCCTCAAGGCCAACTTCGTGTCCCAGGTCTACTCGCCGGGTGTGGCCACGCAGGTGTCGGAGTTCATCCAGGGCGCGCTGACCGCACCCGTTGCCACGCTGCCGAACGAACTGGCGAGCGACAACCCCGACGTCCAGGCGTATGTCGACACCATGAAGGAGTACGCCCCCGACGTCGAGCCCAGCACCGGGTTCGCCGAGGCCGGTTACATCTCCGCAGACCTGTTCATCAAGGGCATCCAGGAGGCCGGTGACTGCCTCACCCGCGACTCCTTCATCAAGGGTCTGCGCGGCCTCGGTAAGTACGACGGTGCAGGCCTGCTCACGGATCCGGCCGTGTTCTCCGGCGGTCCCCTCGCCAACGGCAGCGCGCCGTACGGCAAGTGCAACTGGTTCGTCATCCGCGAGGGTTCCAAGTGGGTGCCGGACGCCAAGCCCACGTGCGGTGACCTGATCAAGCAGGGCTGATCCGACGCCCGTCCCCGGTCCTCCCCTCCACGGGGGGGCCGGGGGTGGGCAACGTCGCGCTCCGGGACCACTCCGAGCGGACGATCCTGAAAAGAGGAGCATCCGTGCCTCGTACCACCACCACCGTCGGACCGCCGGCGGTCATCGCCTCGTGAGCGTCGACCAGGGCGAGGGCGTCGCCGCGCCGGGCGGCATCACCGAGCCGATGCGGCAGCTCCCGGTACCGGCAGCTCCGGGTGCACGGCGCGAGGTCAGCCTCGTCATCGCGCCGCGAGACGCTTGGACGGCTGGCTGCCACGTGCGCGGCCGGGCACGCGATGTCGTGCGGAGCCGTAACGCCTCCATCTCGACCCGCGAGCCCGCCGAGATCGTCGTCCTGACCGACGCCGCCGGTGTCCTGGAGAACGCCGGGATCCCTGGTGCGCCGCAGCGGGGCGAGGCCCTGCGCGGGCGGCCGGTCCGCGGTGGTTTTCGGGCCGGCCTCGCCGACCTGAAGGGGTTGGACCCCGCCTCGCCCGAGGCGGGGCTGCTCGACGATCTTCCGACCGTCCGGCTCATCTCGGGCTACGCCCTGATGATGGAGGCCGAGGAGTCACCCTCCCCGCCGACCGGGGGACGGCGGGCGCCCCTCGTGGGCATCTGCAGCGGCTGGCGGGCCGATGGCGTCGCCGTCCAGCGGGCGCTCGCCGAGGTGCCGCTGCTGGGCGCCGCCGCGACCACTCCGCCCCTGGAGTCGGTCACCGGTCTCCCGGAGGCGTTCCTCGAGGAGGAGCCGCTGGGCCCGCGGACGATGCGGCGCCGGCGGGTGCTCGAGGTCGCCCCGGCCCACGACGGCGGGTGGGACGTCTTCGCCTATCTGCGCGACAGCCACGTCGACGCCAGGGGTGTCGAGCACGGACTGCACGAGTACGTGGTGACCGCGAGCGCCGACCGTGGTGACCTGCGACTGCGGTCCGTCGTGGCCGAACCACGCACCCTGCCCTTCCGCGACTGCCCACTGGCCTCGCCGAACGTCGACCGACTGATCGGCATGCTCGCCGGGGAGGCCGGCTCCGGCGTCGTCGACCGCTTGCCCGGCGCGGCCGGCTGCACGCACCTGAACGACCTGCTCCGCACCTTCCGCTTCCTGCCACGCCTGGCAGCCATGGTCGAACGAGGAGACACAGATGAGCACTGAGGTGCTGGACGAACTCCGGGGATTCCTCGACGAGGCCGTTCCGCGGTTCCGGGAACAGTTCGGGGAGGACTCCAGCTGGGAGACCCGGATCGCCTGGCAGCGGACCATGGCCGAGGGCGGCTGGGCTGCGCCCGGCTGGGCCGTGGAAAACGGCGGCCGGGCACTCCCGGCGCACGAGGTCCTCGCCATCGAGGAGGTGACGGCCGGGTACGGCATGCCGCCGCTGGCCGGGATGCTCGGCCTCAAGAACGTCGGCCCGACGCTGGCCGCCTGGGGCACCCCCGAGCAGAAGGAGCACCTGCCGCGGATCCTGAACACCGAGGAGGTGTGGTGCCAGGGGTTCAGCGAGCCCGGCGCCGGCTCCGACCTCGCCGGCCTGCGGACCCGTGCCGTCCGTGACGGCGACGACTACGTCGTCAACGGCCAGAAGATCTGGACGTCGAACGGCATGCACGCCACGCACATGGAACTGCTGGTCCGCACCGACCCCGACGCACCCAAGCACCGTGGCATCTCCGCGTTGCTGGTCGACATGTCGACACCGGGTATCGAGGTGCGGCCGATCCGCCAGATCAACGGTCAGGCGGAGTTCGCCGAGGTGTTCTTCACCGATGTCCGCGTGCCGGTCGACAACCTGTTGGGCAAGGAGAACGACGGCTGGAACGTCACGATGACCACCCTCGGTCACGAGCGCTCCGGCGTCGCGATCTTCGCGACGCGGTTCGAGCGCGAGGTCCGCGACCTGATCGCCCGGCACCGCGGCGAGGGCCTGACGCCGGTCCAGCAGGACACGCTGGTCCGGCACTTCATCGAGGCGCGGGTGGTGGCGATCCTCGGCGAGGCCACGCTGTCCCGGGTGGCGGCGGGGGAGCAGCCGGGCTCCGAGCAGTCGGTGATCAAGCTCGTCTGGAGCGAGGCGGGACAGCGGCTCGCTGCGACCAAGCTCGAGCTGGCCGGCATCGACGCAGTCTCGGGCGCCGCTCCCGAGGCGGCGGACGCCTACCTCTCGGCCCGGGCGATGACCATCGCTGCGGGCACCTCGCCGATCGTCAAGAACATCCTGTCCGAGCGGGTGCTCGGTCTGCCCCGTGGCTGACGCCCGATCCGCGCGACAGCAACTTCAGCACCAGCACCGCAAGGGAGCACGCACGTGACCACCACGACCGTCGCCGAGCGCGAGGACCTGCGCGCCGCCATCCGGGGCTTCCTGGCCGATCGCCTGCCGGAGTCCACCGTGCGCGAGCTGATCGACACCGAGACCGGCGTCGACGCCCGCTCGTGGACCCAGCTGGCCGGGGAGCTGGGCCTGGCCGGGCTGCTCGTCCCGGAGGAGCACGGGGGACAGGGGCTGTCGACCGTGGAGCTGGGCATCGCCCTCCAGGAGAGCGGGCGGGCCCTGCTCGGTGCCCCGTTCCTGGGCAGCGCGGTCCTCGCCACCTGGGCCCTGGTGGTCTCCGGCGACGACGCGGCGGCCACGGGGCTGCTCCCCGGCCTGGCCGACGGCTCGACGGTCGCTGCCCTGGGCATCGACGACGACCCGCAGTCGCCGGTCCGGGCGGTCCCCGACGGGGACGGCTGGCGGCTCACCGGCGCCAAGCGGCACGTCGTGGACGTCGCAGCGGCCGACACGTTCCTGGTCACCGCCGAGGTGGACGGTGGCGTGGGGCTGTTCGTCCTGCCGGCTGCCGGCGACGGGGTGGACGTCGAGCAGACCGCGTCCCTCGACCTGACCCGGCGGCTCGGCCGAGTCCGGCTCGCCGACGTCCCCGCGCAGCGCGTGGGGACGGAGTTCACCGCCGGGCTGGCGTCCGTCCGCGAGCTGGGTGCCTTCGCCTGCGCCGCGGAGCAGGCCGGCATCGCCGGACGGTGCCTCGAGATCGCCGTCGAGTACGCCCGCACCCGGGAGCAGTTCGGCAAGCCGATCGGCTCGTTCCAGGCCATCAAGCACCAGCTGGCCGAGCACCTGGCCCGGGTCGAGCAGATGCGCGCGGCCGTGACCGCGGCGGCGGCCGAGCTGGCGGCGTCACCCGGCTCTGCCCGGGAGATCGTGTCGGTGGTGAAGGCCTACTGCGGCGACGCGGGGACGACGGTCGCCGAGGGGCTGATCGACACCCTCGGCGGCATCGGGTTCACCTGGGAGCACGTCGCCCACCTCTACCTGCGCCGGATGAAGACGCTGGCGTACCTCTTCGGCAGCCCGTCCGAGCACCGCGCGCGCCTGGCGGCCGACCTGGGCCTGACTGGCTGATCGCGGACCGGGACGGGCCTGCCCGGACCCAGGCCACCTGAAGGCAGACCGATCCACAAACCGAACGTGCAAGCGAACGGCGCACCCGGAGTGTGTGCCGAAACAAGGAGGAACCACAGATGGCTGGAATCATGGACGGCGTCCGCGTCGTCGAGCTCGCGTCCTGGACGTTCGTCCCCGCCGCCGGCGCCGTGCTGTCCGACTGGGGTGCCGACGTCATCAAGGTCGAGGACGTCAGCGGGGGTGACCCCGGACGCCAGCTGGTCATCGGCGGCCTCCGGCGCGGCCAGGGCAAGGCCGACCTCGACTACATGATGGAGATCGGCAACCGCGGCAAGCGCAGCATCGGTCTGGACCTCAAGACCGAGGGTGGCCGCGCGGCCTTCGCCAAGCTCATCGCCACGGCCGACGTGTTCCTGACCAACTGGCTGCCCGGACCGCGCAAGCGGGCCGGTGTCGACGTCGAGGACATCCGGGCGATGAACCCGAACATCATCATCGCCCGGGGCTCCGGCCAGGGACCGCGGGGGCCGCACGCGGACAAGGGCGGCTTCGACGCGGCCGCCTTCACCGCGCGAGGAGGCGTGGCCTACGCCCTGACGCCGCCCGGCGCCGAGTACCCCTTCTCCCAGGGGCCGGCTTTCGGTGACCTGCCCGGCGGGATGACGCTGGCCGGTGGCGTCGCCGGCGCACTCTTCCACCGGGAGCGGACGGGCGAGGCGAAGATCGTTGACGTCTCCCTCCTGAGCCAGGCGATGTGGACCATCGCTCCGGACATCACCGCGGCGGAGTTCTTCGACGTCGACCGCATCCCGATGCCGCCGCCCGGGTCCGCCTTCAACCCGGTGGTCAGCCGGTACAAGACCCGGGACGGGCGCTGGATCCAGCTGGTCTTCCTCCAGCCCGACAAGTTCTGGGCCGGTTTCACCCAGCGGATCGGCCGTCCCGACCTCTCCGAGGACCCGCGCTTCGTCCCGGCCGGCAACCTGGTCCAGAACGCGGCCGAGGCGATCGCGATCCTGACCGAGCTCTTCGCGTCGGAGGACCTCTCGCACTGGACCAAGGTTCTGGACGACGAGAAGGGCGTCTGGTCGGTGCTGGCCTCGCCCAAGGAGGTCCTGGAGGACGTGCAGGTCGCCGGCAACGACTACCTGATCACCAACCAGGACGACGCCGGCAATTCCTACCGGTACATCGGCGCACCCGTCCAGTACGACGAGACCCCGCCTGCTCCCGCCCGTTCGCCCGAGTACGGCGAGCACACCGAGCTGCTCCTGCTGGAGCTCGGCTACGACTGGGACGAGATCGCGGCGGCGAAGGAATCCGGGGCAGTCCTGTGACGGCGCGCGCCCGGTGGGCGACGGCGGAGTGACGGCCAAGCCGAGACCGGTACCCACTCCGGACACCCAGTTCTACTGGGACAAAGCGGCGGAGGAGGAGCTGTGGCTGCCGCACTGCGACGCGTGCGACACCGTCTTCTGGTACCCGCGGGACTTCTGCCCTGACTGCGGGGGCCGCGCGGTCTCCTGGGTCCGGGCGAGCGGGCGGGGCACGTTGGCGGCGTTCGTCGTCAACCACACCCCCCACCCGTCCTACGCCGCCGACGGGCCGTACGTCATCGCGCTGGTGCAGCTGGAGGAGGGCCCCCGGCTGATGACCAACATCCTCGGCGTCGAGCCCGACCCGGCGCAGCTGCCGATCGGGATGCCGGTCGAGGTGGTCTTCGAGGACCGCGGTGAAGGCCTCAAGGTCCCGCAGTTCCGGCCGGTGACGGCGTGAGCGCGCTGCCGGACGTGGTCATCGTCGGGGCGGCGGAGTCGGAGAACGTCGGCGTCGTCCCCGACCAGTCCCAGTTCCAGCTGGCGGCCGACTCGGTGCTGCGGGCGCTGGCCCAGTGCGGGCTGGGGGTCGGTGACGTCGACGGCGTCGCCAGCACCCTGCACGTCGCCCAGTTCGCCCACCATCTCGGCACCCGGCCGCGGTGGCTGGACGGCACCGGCGTCGGGGGCTGTTCCTACATGCTGCACGTCCGGCATGCGGTGGCGGCGATCCAGACGGGCCAGGCGGATGTCGTCGTCGTCGCGCATGGGGAGTCCGGCCGTTCCCGGGTCGGGCCCACGCTGCGGGTGCCCGACATGGCCAGCCCCGGCGGGCAGTTCGAGCTGACGTACGGCGTCGCGGGGACCTTCTCCTCCTTCACCATCCCGACCACGGCCTATCTGCACAAGTACGGGCTGGGGGAGGAGGCGCTGGCCGAGGTGCCGGCGGCCCAGTCGGCGTGGGCCTCGCAGAACCCCCGGGCGTTCCGCGGCAAGCCGCTGACGGTGGAGGACGTCCTGGCGTCCCGGGTCATCGCCTGGCCCTTCCATGTCCTGGAGTGCTGCCCGGTGACCGACGGGGGAGGAGCGCTCGTGCTCACCTCCGCGGAGCGGGCAGCCGACCTGGACCTCACCGGTCCCGCGGTGCGCGTGGCCGGCTCCGGCGAGACGTGCGAAGGACCCGGCGCCAGCTTCATGGAGGACCTCACCACGTTCCGCGGCTTCCGGGACTCCTCCAGCGAGGCCTTGCGGCAGGCCGACCTCACGGTCGAGGACATCGACCACCTGATGGTCTACGACGCCTATGCCCACCTCCCGCTGTACGGGCTGGAGGACATCGGTTTCGTCGGCCGTGGGGAGGCGTCGGCCTTCATCGCCAGCGGGGC
>JAOPUS010000117.1 GCA_025963345.1 Blastococcus sp.
GTAGCGCAGCGACCCCCACTGCGCCTCGCTGGCCACCGTGTCGCCGAAGAAGAGCGCGAAGACCACGACCAGGAAGAAGCCGGTGGTCGCGAACAGGACGAACAGGGTGAAGTTCAGGCCGCCGGCGGTGGCGACGTCGACCAGGTTGACCCGGTTGTTGGCCTGCGCGTCGCCGCTGCCGCCCAACTGCAGCGCGCCGATCAGCACCAGCGGCAGGGCCAGCATCAGCGCCAGCACCCCCAGGGTGCGACGCCGCTTGAACTGCCTTCGCAGCTCCACGCCCAGCCGCAGGGTGCGACCCGGCCGGTAGCCGGCCGCCGCGCCCGTCCCGCCGTGTGCGGCCGTGGCCGGCCCTGCTCCCCGGTCGTCCGTCGCCCCCGCCATCAGCTCGTCCGTGGTCCGGCTCACGACTCCCCCACCAGTGACAGGAACGCATCCTCCAGCCGGCGCCGCGGGGTCAGCTGGTCCACCCCGACGCCGGCGGCCACCAGCGCCGACAGCGCCTCGGCCCGCCCGGTCGGGCCGAGGTCGACGACCAGGCCCTCCTCGGTGCGCTCGACCGGCCCCGTCCCGGCCAGCCGGGACAGCACCTCGACCGCACGGTCGGCGTCGGCGTCGTCGGCCAGTCCGATGAGCACCGCTCCTCCGCTCCCGACGATCTCCTCGACGGTGCCCTGGGCGATCTTCTGCCCCTTGGCCATGACGACGACGTGGCTGCAGGTCTGCTCGATCTCCGACAGCAGGTGGCTGGAGACGATGACCGTGCGGCCGGTCTGAGCGTAGGAGCGCAGCACCTCGCGCATCGCGTGGATCTGCGGGGGGTCCAGCCCGTTGGTGGGCTCGTCGAGAACCAGGAGGTCGGGCAGCCCGAGCATCGCCTGGGCGATCGCGACCCGCTGGCGCATGCCCTGGCTGTAGCTGCGCACCCGCTTGTCGATCGCCGTCCCGAGCCCGGCGACCTCGATCGCCTCGGCCATGTGCGCGTCCTCGGCCGGTCGGCCGGTCGCCGCCCAGTAGAGGGTCAGGTTGTCACGGCCGGACAGGTGCGGCTGCAGCCCGGTGCCCTCGACGAACGAGCCGAGCCGGGACAGCACGGGGGCGCCCGGTCCGGCGGCGTGCCCGAAGATGCTGATCCGCCCCTCGGTCGGCCGGATCAGGCCCATCAGCATGCGCAGGGACGTCGTCTTGCCCGCACCGTTGGGCCCGAGCAGGCCGAGCACCTGGCCGCGGCGCACCTGGAACGACAGGTCGCGCACCGCCACGAACCCGTCCTTGTAGGCCTTGCTCACGCCCTCGAAGCGCAGCGGCACGTCCTCGCCGTCGGGCTCGACGGCCGACACGCGCCGACGGCGGCGTCGGCCCCACAGCTCGGCGACGCCCCAGCCCAGCAGTCCGAGCGCGGCGACCACCGCCAGGAGCACCCACCAGCGGGAGGAGCCCGCGTCGGCCTGCGTCCGTCCACCCACCTCCGGCACCGCCAGACCCACGGTGTCGCCGGCCAGGCCGACGGAGTAGACCGCCGGCTCGGCGGGCAGCGCGAATCCCTGGTCGGTCGAGGAGACGACGAGCCGCATGGTGTGGCCGGCCTCGAAGCGGTGCACGATCCCCGGCAGCGTGATCGACACCCGGGTGGGCTGCGCCGGATCCGTCGACAGCCCGGTCAGTGCCAGCGGCGCGACCAGGCCCGCCGGGAGGGTGGTGGTGCCGCCCGGGGCGACGTCGTAGAGCTTGGCGAAGAGGGTGGCCGTCCCTGCCGGGGCGGCGACGGTGATCTCCGTGGTGGGTGCGCCGACGACCTCGACGGCACTGTCCAGCGGCGCGCTCTCGAAGGCGGCGAACTGACCGGGGATCTCCAGCGTCGTCCCGCCCAGGGCGGCGGTGAGCGACCCCAGCCCGGGGACCGTGGTCAGCGCAGCGGGCGTGCCACCCGCGGGGGTCACGATCGGCTGGGTCGAGCCGCTGAGCGGAACGTCGGCACGCTCGGCCGGCGCCCCGCTGTCCAGACCGGGGTACCGGTCGGCCACCACGGTCTGGTTGCCGCCCTGGACGCGGCCCAGGCCGTTGCCGCCCAGCCCGGTGGGCGCGGGGAACTCGAAGCCGGTGCCCGGGTCCACGCCCTGACCGCGCAGGTGGAAATCGAACCAGCCGGCGACCTGGTCGCGGAGGTCTGCGGTGACCCGGTCCGAGGCCGACGCGTCGTGCCCGCCCGCGTACCAGACGACCTTCACCGCGGTGCCGTTCGCCGCGATCCCGCGGGCGTTGGCGTCGGCCTGCCCCAGGCCGAAGAGCGAGTCCTGGGTGCCCTGGACCAGCAGGGTGGGTGCGTCGATGCGGTCGAGGACGCCGGCTGGGCTGCTCCGGTCCAGGATGGCGGCGATCTCCGGCGTCAGCGTCCCCGTGGCCGCCGCTGTCTGGTACGCGGCGCAGATGTCGGCGCGGAACCGGCCGCAGGTGAGTGCCTGCGCCACGACGGCGGGGTCGACCGAGGACGGGTCGATCCCGGAGAGGTCCGGCGCCGCGCCGTTCCCGCCGTCGCCACCCCCGCCGCCGAGCATGCCGCCGCCGGGCGCCGAGCCGACCCCGAAGAAGAGGCCGGACCACAGCCGCTTGTAGACGCCAGCAGCACCCTGCTCCGGGGTGGCGGCCACCGTCTGTGCGTCGACCTCGCCGGTCTGGGAGGGGAAGAGTGCCGAGGTCAGCGAGTTCCAGGTGATCTGCGGGGCGATGGCGTCGATGCGCTTGTCGTAGGCGGCGCCGAGCAGGGCCAGCGCGCCACCGTAGGAGCCGCCGGCGACGCCGACCCGGGGGTCGCCGGGGGCGTCGAGCTGGACGTCGTCGCGCTGGGCGAGCCGGTCGATCAACGTGGAGAGGTCGGCGACCTCGAACCGCGGGTCGTCCAGCCCGATCTGCCCCGTGCTGCGGCCGAACCCGCGGGCCGAGTAGGTGAGGACGACGTAGCCGCGTTCGGCCAGGTCGCGCGCGTCGTCGGCGACGGAGTTCTTGCTCCCGCCGAAGCCGTGCGCGAGGACGACCGCCGGGGAGCGCCCCCCGCCGGGCGGCAGGTACAGGGTCGTGTCGAGTTCGACCGCGTCCGCACCGGAACCGGAGGGCACGCGGGCGACCTCGGTGGTGACGCCCGCGGCGGCCGCGGGCGGAGCGAGAACGACGCCGGCGAGCAGCGGAACGGCGAGCAGGGCGGCGAGCGTCGCACGGGCGCCGGGGCGCGGGCGGGGACGCACGAGCCCGCGGAGGGAGCGCACGCTGCGGCCAACGGACGGCGAGCGCGCCGTGTTCCGCCCGGCGCGGGCGGGAGGTGGAACGGGGGTGGTGCGGCGGATCAGGGCTGCCAGTCGCCGGTCAGCACGACGACGAGACCGGGAGCGGTGACATCCGCCGGGAGCTCGAAGAACCGCACAGCGGGCCCCTGAAGCTGGGGGAAGGCGTCGACCAGCTGGACCGCCGCCTGACGCTGCGTCTCGTCACCCTCGGTGAAGAACACCGTGCTGGCGGCGACGTCACCTGCGGTGTAGCCACCGACTCCGGGGGTCTCCCATCCGCCGGTACCGAAGGCCGCGGCGGCCTTGGCGGCCAGCCCGTTGGTCTCGGTCGCGTTGAGGACGGTGACCGGGACCCGCACGGGCGTCGTCGGGGCCGGGGCGACATCGACCGGCGTACTGGGCAGGGCCGGCAGCGCGGTGGTTGCGTCGGGGGTGAGCGCCGGGGCGGAGCTCACGTTCGCCGGCGTCTGCGCCGCGACCTCCTGGGTCTCGGGCGAGACGAAGGAGTAGACGCCGAGGACCCCGAGGGCCACGACGGTCATCGCCAGCAGACCCTTGACGACCCGACGCGGCTTGCGGACCTCACCGTCGGCCTCGAGCTCGTCGAGGACCGCCACGGCCGAGCCGCTGCGCTTCTCGGCCTTCCGGCGGGCCAAGTCGGCGGCCTGCCGCTTGGCGCGCATGGCGGCGCGTCCGCCCACGACCGAACCGGTGCCCGGACCGCGGACAGGAGCCGGCGCGAGGTCCTCGTCGTCGGAGGAGTGGCCGGCGGAGTGGTCGATCGAGTCACGGATGGGGGCCACCTGCTGCCGACGGCGTCCCGACATCCGCCGCTCGGGGATGGCGGTCGTGCCGGGCGCCGGGGTGCGGAACGCGCGGCCCGACTGGTCGTCGTCGGTGGCCAGGTCGACCTCACCTGAGCGGGAGGGCTTGGTCCAGTCGCCGTAGGCGGGGGACGGGGAGCCGGCGGGGGTCGTCTGCCGGGGCACGCGCGGCGCGGGGGTCGAGGAGCGGAACCCGCCGGCCATGCCGGGGCCGGTGGACACGAGGGCCGACTCCGCGTCCACCCAGGTGCGACTGGGGCGCGAGATGGCGGGGGCCGAGCCGCTGCTGCGCTCGAGCGAGGCGACGGCCGGGAAGGCGTCATCGATCGTGAGCTCGATGCGCGGCTCCGGCGACGGCACGGCGACGAACGGCGCGGCCGTGGTGCGCGGACCGGCGGGCGGGCGAGGTGTGGCGGGCCGGGAGGCGGCCGGCACGGGGG
>JAOPUS010000133.1 GCA_025963345.1 Blastococcus sp.
CGGACGCCGACGGCGTCGCCACCTGGGGCCCGACCAGCCGGCCCGTGCCGCAGTGGACTCGCCCCGGCGCGACCCCCGTGGAGACCCTCGGCCGGCACGGCCACGACCACTGACGGACCTTCGTCGACGCAAGATCTGGGACCTGGCCGTGGCGATCGTCAAGCGCCCCGACCAGGCCAGGGGCTTCGTCCCGCGCCACCGCCGCTGGGTCGTGGAACGCTCCTTCGCCTGGCCGACCAAGTTCCGCCGCCTCGTACGCGACTACGAGACCCGCCCACCCACCCACGAAGCCATGATCTGGACCGCCGCCACCTGGCAGCTCAGCAACCGCCTCACAGGCCGACCCAGTTCACAGACGCTCTCCAAGAAGCCGGACCGGCCTCCACTCCGCCCTGCGACGGCCCCCTCCGGGGTTTTCTCAGCCGCGTTTGGTCGCGACCAGCAGCCCGTTCCCGATGGGGAGGACGGCGGACAGCAGCGTCTCGTCCTCGCGGATCGTGCGGGCGATCTCCCGCCAGGCGACCGTCTGCGGGTCGCGCGCCGTGCGGTCGGCGACCCGGCCGCCCTCGAGCAGACCGTGGCAGCTGAGCGTGCCGCCCACCCGGACGAGGTCGAGCAGCGCGGGCAGGTGCTCGGAGTACTCCCGCGGCGGCCCTGCGCAGACGACCATGTCGTAGGCGCCGGAGGACAGCCGGGGGAGCACCTCTGCGGGGGTGCCGAAGATCAGCCGGGCGCGGCCGGCGGGGACACCGGCCTCGGCGAAGGCCGCGCGTGCGGCGCGCAGTTGCTCGGGGTCGCCATCAAGAGCCGTCAGGACGCCGTCGGTCCGCATGCCGCGCAGCAGCCACAGGCCGGCCAGGCCCCCGCCGCTGCCGATCGAGACGACCGAGCGTGCGCCGACGCTGGTCGCCAGCACCGCCAGGGTCGCGCCCACGGCGGGCTCGACCGGCGGTGGACCGGGCAGGTGGACGGCGCGCGTCCGTGCGGCCGTCATCTCCGGCGTCTCGACGGCGAACCGGTCGGCGTAGGCGGCGCCCTCGGCGGTGCCGCCTCCCGGCGGTTGCTCGGCGCTCATCACGGGCGAGGGTAGTGGCCGTACGCCCGGACCCGCGGCCGGCGGCCGTCGGGGGTCGGCGCGCCGCCGCCCTTTCTGTGGATTTCCTGCCAAGCAGTGGGGGCGGGAACACGGGCCCGGTGGCCGTTCGTTGATTCCTCCGTGCGCCTGAAGCGAGACGCGTCTGCCCGCCCCGCTGACGCCGGGGAGGTTTCGGCCGCCCCCGTCTGCGATCCTGGGGGCGTGTCCGACACCGACGCACTCCCCGAGGCCGAGGGCTGGGTGGCGCCGTCCTGGGAGCAGGTCGTGCGCGACCACTCAGCGCGCGTGTACCGGCTGGCCTACCGCCTCTCCGGGAACCCGCAGGACGCCGAGGACCTCACCCAGGAGACGTTCGTCCGGGTGTTCCGCTCGCTCGCCGACTTCTCGCCCGGCACCTTCGAGGGCTGGCTGCACCGGATCACCACCAACCTCTTCCTCGACATGGTCCGCAGGCGGCAGCGGATCCGCTTCGACGCGCTGCCCGAGGACACCGAGCGGCTGCCCGGAACCGCCCCCAGTCCCGAGCAGGTCTACGCCGACACCCACCTCGATCCGCAGATCCAGGCGGCCCTCGACGCGCTCTCCCCGGAGTTCCGCGTCGCCGTCGTCCTCTGCGACATCGAAGGTCTGACGTACGAGGAGATCGCGGCGACCCTCGGCATCAAGCTCGGCACCGTCCGCAGCCGCATCCACCGCGGTCGCGTGCAGCTTCGCCAGGCGCTGGCCCACCTCGCTCCCCGCGCGGTGGTGATGCCGTGACCATCCCGGAGAGCCACCTCGCTCAGGAGGCCATCGCCGCGCTCGTCGACGGTGAGCTCACGGCCGGTCCGGCCAACCGTGCCGCCCGCCACCTGGCCGGCTGCATGCAGTGCCGGCTCGCCGTCGAGGCGCAGCGGGAGGCCAAGGAGGCGCTCCACGAGAGCGCGGACGTCGCCGTCCCCGGCGACCTGATGTCCCGGCTGTGCGCCATCCCGTTCACCACCGACGTCCCCGGCTCGGGGGGCAGCGCCGGAACGATGACGGCGGGCCCGGGGGAGCTGACCGTCACCGGCGCCTCCGGCGCCTGGTCGGTCGACCTGCACCCGCACCGCCGCCGTTCGACGCCCGACCACACGGCCCGGTGGCTCCGCCGCGGGCTGGCCGGCACGCTCGTCGGCCTCGGCGTGGGCGTGACGGCGCTGGCACTCAATCTCCCGGGGGCTGCCCCCGTCCCCGAGCGGGAGGGCCCGGTCGCCGGCCCGACGTCGCCGCAGCAGCACACCGAGGTCGTGCCGCCGGTCGTGCGCACCCTCACCGTCGGTACGAACACGGTTCTCTCGCGTCCGGGCGGAACCCCCTGAGCACCTCCGACGGCCGTCCGTCCGGCGACGGCACGGGCGAGCACTCCTCTGGCGACATGCCGGTGCTCGTTCCCGACGGCGAGGCTGCCTTCGCCCGCCCGCCGGCTGCGGAGGGTCCCTTCGGCGACGCGCCGGTCCGGCTGCCCCCCCGCCCGGTGACCAGCCCGCGGCCTACTCCCGGGCAGGAGGCCGCCTTCGGTCGCCCGGCGGCCGTCGACGGCAGTTTCGCCGGTAACCGGCCGACCCCGCCCGCGCGCCCCGTCCCGCCGCCGCCGGCCGAGGCGCTGCTCCGCGCGTTCGGCCCGCCCTCGACCGGACAGCGCGGCCTGCAGGACCCGCCCGCCGGCCGGCCGGGACGCCGCCGCACCGCCTCCGGGCCGTGGTGGAAGTCCGACGCCCGCAGCGACCCCTGGCGCGATCCCTACGCCCCCGCCGGGCTCGGTGCTCCCGCCGTCTATGACGAGGACGCCCAGCCGGGCCCGGTCGTGGTCGACGCGCAGGGCCGCAAGAAGCTGCGGCTGCGTGACCTGTCGATCCGGCTCACCGTGCTCTCGCTGCTCGCCGTCCTGCTCGTCGGCGCCGTGGGCGGTGGCCTCGGCTGGTACCTGACCCGGACCGCCGGCGAGACCCCGCTGCTGGCTCCCGGGACACAGCTGTCCAAGGTCGACCCCGGCGTGACCCGCGAGCCCGGCTCGGTCTCCGACATCGCCGCGAGCGTGACCCCCGCGGTGGTCTCGATCGAGGTGCGGGTCGGCCAGGCCGGCGCGACGGGCTCCGGCGTGGTCATCGAGGGCGAGAACGGCTACATCGTCACCAACAACCACGTCGTCTCCGGCGCCGACGGCGTCGAGGGTGCCGAGATCCGGGCCGTTTTCGCCGACGGCAGCGGCTCCGCCGCCCGCATCGTCGGGCGGGACCCGGCCAGCGACATCGCCGTCCTCAAGGTGGAGAAGCCCGGTCTGGTCACCGCCTCCCTGGGCAGCTCTGGGGACGTCGTCGTCGGCGACCCGGTCGTGGCCATCGGTTCACCGCTCGGCCTGGCCGGCACCGTCACGAGCGGCATCGTCAGTGCCCTCGACCGGCCGGTGCGGCTGGCGGGTGAGGGCAGCGACACCAACGCCGTCATCAGTGCCGTGCAGACCGACGCACCGATCAACCCGGGCAACTCCGGCGGTGCGCTCGTCGACGCCAGCGGCGCGGTCATCGGCATCAACACCGCGATCGCCTCCACCGGCGGCGGCTCGATCGGCCTCGGCTTCGCCATCCCGATCGACACCGTCCGCGACATCGCCGAGCAGCTCATCGCCACCGGCTCGGCCGTCCACGCCACGCTGGGGGTCGCCACCCGGTCGGTGACCGACGGCGCCCGCGACGGCGCCCTGGTGCTGAACGTGGAGCCCGGCAGCGCGGCGGCGAACGCGGGCATCCGCGAGGAGGACATCGTGATCGCCGTGGAGGGCGAGCCGGTGGGCAGTTCCGAGGAGCTCGTCGTCGCCGTCGACGCCCACAACCCCGGTGACACCATCACCGTCGAGGTCGTCCGCGGGGGCAGTTCGACCGAGCTGAAAGCCACGCTCGACACCGCCTGAAGAAGGACCCCTCCTCCCCACCCTTCGCATGCTCAGGGCGGGGCCCTGGACGGGTCACCTACGCTGGGACCACGGAGGAGGGAGCGGCGGTGTTCGACTCGATCGGCTGGGGCGAGATCATCGTCCTCGGCATCGCCGCGCTCTTCATCTTCGGTCCGGAGCGGCTGCCCACGCTGGCCAAGGACGCGGCCGCGGGGCTGAAGCGCCTGCGGGCGGCGATCACCGGCGTCCGCGAGCAGGTCAACGAGTCACTCGGCGAGGACATGCCCGACCTGCGCGACCTCGACCTGCGGAAGTACCACCCGAAGACGTTCATCCGCACCCAGCTGCTCGGTGACGACGATGCGCCGACCGTGCACCGGGGGAGTGCGACCGGATCGGCCGGTCTCGCCGCGGCCGGTCGCGCCGGCGCCGTCGCCGCCCGGCCCCGCGACCACGCGACGCCGCCCCCGTTCGACCTCGACGCGACGTGACCTGTCCTCTTTAGGGGCGTTTCTCGCGCTCCCGGAGTCCTGCAGCACTCCCGCAGCGCGAACAACACCCCAGAAGCGGGCCCAGCTCAGGAGCGAGCGGCGTCGGCCTCGGCTGCCTTCTTGAGCCGCTCGAGCGTCTCGGTGATCCCCTGGCGGTTGCGTTCCGGAAACTTCGCCCAGCGCACGACGGCATCGGTCACCCGGTCGGCGC
>JAOPUS010000145.1 GCA_025963345.1 Blastococcus sp.
CGCCCTTGACGAGCTCGACGATCAGCGTCGTGGTCATCGCACCCTCGACGGCCGTGCCGCAGGCCTCGCCCTCCCCCTGCCGGTAATGGCCGTCCCCGACGGAGAACAGCGCGCCCTCGACGTTGACCCCGAGGAAGCAGGTGGTGCCGGCCCGCATCTGCGGCGTGTCCATGTTGCCGCCGAAGCGCTCGGGCACCAGGGAGCTGCGCACCTCCCCGCCCGGAGGAGCGACGCCGACGGTGCCGAGCATCGGCTCGACCGGGAGGTCGATCCGCAGGTCGCTGTGCTGCGCGGCGAAGGTGACGGTGTTCCGGGCCCGGTCCAGCTCGTAGATCCAGGTGGTGTCCGGCAGCGGAACCTGCAGCATGGCGACACGGTCGGTACAGGTCAGCCCGCCGAAGAACGGGATCGTGGCCGAGGCGCCCCAGTCCCGCGCGGGCTCCATCGCCACGAAGTGCAGCGCGAGGGTGGCCCCCGGCTCGGCGCCCTCGACGTAGAACGGCCCGGTCTGCGGGTTGACGAAGCGCAGGTCGACCTTCTCGCTCGACAGGTCCTTGACGGAGCGAAGTGCCCCGCAGAACGCGTCGTCGGACCACAGTCGCATCGCCGTACCCGGCACGACCCGCCTCAGCGGGGCGACGCCGCCGAAGGTGAACGCGTACTGCTCGACGCTGGGTACGACCTCCACGACGTCCATGCCGCACCCTAGGAACCCGCAGGTCGGAGGACAAGTCTTCCGGTGGCTCCGGTCAGGCCCGCAGCCGAACCCGCTCCGGCGTCAGCTCGGCCACCGAGGCGACGCCGAGCAGCTGCATCGTCCGAGTCACCTCCCGGGTCAGGATGTCGGCGGCCCGCTGCACGCCCCGCTCGCCCCCGGCCATGAGGCCGAAGAGATAGGCGCGGCCGATCAGACAGGCGCGGGCCCCGAATGCCACCGCGGCGACGACGTCGGCACCGTCGAGGATGCCGCCGTCCAGGTACACCTCGGCCCGGTCCCCGACGGCCGCCACGATCGCCGGCAGCTGCTCGAGCGACGTCGGGGAACGGTCGAGCTGGCGGCCGCCGTGGTTGGAGACGATCACGGCGTCGGCTCCGGCGTCGACCACGGCCCGCGCGTCGTCGACGTCCAGGATTCCCTTCACGATCAGCGCGCCCGGCCAGCTCGCGCGGAGCGTCCGGACGTCGGCCAGCACGGCGGCCGGTTCGAACACGCGGTCCACCAACTCGGCGACCGTGCCTCCCCAGGAGCGCAGCGACGCGAACTCCAGGGGCGGCGTCGTGAGCAGGTCCACCCACCAGCGAGGGTGCACGGCGGCATTGGCCATGGTCCGCAGGGTCAGCGCCGGCGGGATCGTGAACCCGTTGCGGACGTCACGCAGCCGCGGTCCGGCCACCGGGGTGTCCACGGTCAGCACCAGCGCCTCGTAGCCGGCGGCGAGGGCCCGCTCGACGAGGGCGGCGCTGGCGTCCCGGTCCCGCCAGAGGTACAGCTGGAACCATCGCCGGGCCCCGGGGGCGGCGTCGGCCAGCGCCTCCACCGACGTCGTGCCCATGGTGGACAGCGCACAGGGGACACCGACGCGCTCGGCGACCCGTCCGACCGCCGACTCACCCTCGGTGTGCATCAGACGGGTGAACCCGGTGGGTGCGAAGACCAGCGGAAGGGCCGCGGGGGCGCCGAGGAGCGTCGTCGCCGGGTCGACCGCGGAGACATCGCGCAGCACCCGGGGCCTGAACTCCACCCGCTCGAAAGCTTCCCGGGAGCGCCGGAGGCTGATCTCCGCCCCGGCGGCGCCGTCCGTGTAGTCGAAGACCGCGCGCGGCACCCGCCGGCGGGCGATCTCGCGGAGGTCACCGATGGTGGCCGCACGGGCCAGCCGCCGCGCGGTCGCGTCGCCGGGCGGACGGCGCGGCCGGACCACCTCACGCAGTTCCGACCAGCGCGGCAAGCGGCGCTCCACCACGCGGGGCTCCCTCCTCAGGCGACCATCGCCACCCTGCCAGGAAGACCGGGCCGGCGGCGGGTCAGTCCACCCGGGTGGCGCGCACCGTCAGGGGTTCGGCGCCGCTCGGTTCGGCGTCGGGCACCGCGCCGTCGGACATCGGCTCCGGCAGCGCCGCGGCAAGGTCCGCCGTCACGGAGCCGGAGTTCTGCGGGGTCGGCAGCCAGCGCGCCCACCACCGCAGGACGTGCTCCAGCCGCGCGAGCCGGTGGCGCGGCCGGCCCGAGCGGGACAGCTCATGGCCCTCCCCCGGGAACAGCAACAGCTCCGACGGGACGCCGCGACGCTTGAGCTCGACGTAGAGACGGGCGCCCTGCTCCAGGGGGCAGCGCCAGTCCTCCTCGGCGTGGATGACCAGGGTCGGCGTGGTGATCGCCGCGGCGTTGGTCATGGCACTCTGCGCGGCCAGGCGCTCGGGGTCGGTGCCCAGGTACTGGTCGGGGAAGCTCCCGCCGATGTCGGAGGACCCCACGAAGCTCACCGGGTCGATGAACGCCCGCTCGCTGATGGCGGCCGTGAACCGCGAGCTGCGGCCGATGAGGAACGCGGTCAGGTAGCCGCCGTAGGAGCCGCCCATGACCCCGACCCGGTCGGCGTCGAGCCGCGGATCGGTCAGCGCCGTGTCCAGGAAGGCCAGCACATCGGCGGCGTCGAGCTCCCCGAATCCGCCCTTGATCGCCCGCCCGTGCGCCTCGCCGTAGCCCGAGGACCCACGCGGGTTGCACTGCACCACGGCGTAGCCGGCCGAGACGTAGGCCTGGGTCTCGTCGAACAGGGTCCAGCCGTACTGCGCGAACGGGCCGCCGTGGATCGCCAGCAGGACCGGGTACGGGCCGGGTCCGGGCGGGGTCGTGACCCAGCCGTGCACCGGATACCCGTCCGGAGCGGTCGCCGTCCGCTCACGCATCCGGTGCACGCGGCCGGTCTCCCCCAGCCGGCGTCCGAAGGCGGTCAGGAGCCGCCGGCGCCCCGGCGTGATCGCGATCAGTTCGCCGGCGGACCGGTCGTGCGCGACGACGGCGACCACGACGCCCCCACCGGCCGCGAACCCGCGCACGGTGAACGACCCGTCGACCAGGACCTCGGGCGTGCCTCCGTCGGCCGGCACCCGCAGCAGTTCCACCGCGCCCGCGCGCTGCACGCCGACCAGCACACCGCCGTCGACCACGACCGTCGCGGGGGTCTCGTCACCGCGATGGTGCTGGGCCGGATCCAGCAGCGGCGCCAGCGGACCTCCCGCGGCGTCCACTCGGCACGGCACGGCCTGCCGCGCGACGAAGTCCAGCCCTTCCGCCCCGAGGTCCGGGACGGCGGTGACGTACAGCGTCGCGCCCGTCGGGTCGTAGGCGGGCAGCGCGCAGTCGCCCCGGGACTCGGTGATTCGCCGCAGGCCGGAGCCGTCGGGCCGGATGGCGTACACGTCCCGGACCAGATCGACGTCGGCCCGGGGGTGCCGTGCGGAGACGAAGGCGAGCTCACCGCCGTCGGGACGCCAGGTGACGTCCACGGAGTCGGCAGTCCCCGTGGTCACCTGGGCCGGCTCCCGCGGCGGGGCGGTGTCGTCGTCGAAGTCGGCGGGGAGATCGAGCACGAAGACCTGGCTGGGCCGGTCGCCCAGGAAGCCCACGGCGTCCCGGCGGTACTTCAGCGTGGTGATCAACCGCGGCGGCTCGGCACCCGGTCCGACACCGTCGACCGTGCCGTAGCGGCCGTGCTCTGGGACCCGGGCGACGTACGCCAGTCGCCGGGAGTCCGGCGCCCAGACGGGCGCGCCGGCCCCCAGGTGGTGGTCGGTGAGCCGCCGGGGCGCCCCCCCGGCGGTCGGCAGCAGCCAGAGCTGCGGACGCTCACCCGGCTCGGCGCTGAGATAGGCCAGCCAGCGGCCGTCCGGGGAGAACGCGGGCACGCTGTCCAGATGGCCGGAGGTCAGCGGCCGCGCAGCCGCCGACCCATCGGTGGGCACCGCCCACAGCTGACTGCGGTACTCGTCGGCCTCGAGATCGGGACGGGCGACGGCGACGACCGCCATCCGCCCGTCCGGGGACACGGCCGGGACACCGGGGATGCGCAGGAGCGCGAGGTCGTTCGGCCGCATGACCACCGACGCTAGCCGAGGCCGACGTGGGTCAGCGCCGGGTGCGGTCCTCGTCGGACTCCGCGGCCAGCCGTGACTCGACCTCCGCCGACGCCGCCGGGCCGCTGGCGGTACCCGCCGCGGCGGTGTCCTGGGCGACGGCCGGCTCCTCGGCGGCCGGCAACTGGCCGCGGGTCTTGAGCAGGCTGGCCACCGTGGCAACAACCAGGACGCCAAGAATCACCGTCAGCGACAGCCAGGTGGGGATCGCCGGGACGCTCTCGAGCGGCTCGCGGTGGCCCATGAACGGGTACTGGTTCTCGTGGACGGCCTCGAGGACCAGCTTCACGCCGATGAAGGCGAGGATGACCGCCAGCCCCATCGAGAGGTACACCAGCCGCTTGAGCAGACCGCCGAGCAGGAAGTACAGCTGACGCAGGCCCATGAGCGCGAAGACGTTCGCGGTGAAGACGATGAACGGCTCGCGGGTGAGGCCGAAGATCGCCGGGATGCTGTCGAGCGCGAAGAGCAGGTCCGTCGTCCCCAGGGCGAGGAAGACGATGATCATCGGCGTCCAGAGCTTCTTGCCGCCCTCCGTGACCCGGATCTTGGCGCCCTGGAAGTCCTGCGTCATCGGCAGGACCTTGCGCATCCGCCGGATGAAGGCGTTCTCCTCGTAGTCCTCGTCCTCGCCGCGGTGCCGCACCAGGTTGATCGCGGTGTACACGAGGAATGCACCGAAGATGTAGAAGACCCAGACGAAGCGCTCGATCACCGCGGCGCCCGCCAGGATGAACAGGCCACGCAGCACCAGGGCGATGATGATGCCGACCATCAGGGCCTCCTGCTGCAGGTGCCGAGGCACCCGGAAGCGGGCCATGATGATCACGAAGACGAAGAGGTTGTCGACCGAGAGCGAGTACTCGGTGAGCCAGCCCGCATAGAACTGGGTCGCGAACGTTCCGTTCGTGAAGGCGAGCAGCAGCAGCCCGAAGATCAGGGCC
Source organism: Blastococcus sp. (assembly GCA_025963345.1). GTDB lineage: Bacteria > Actinomycetota > Actinomycetes > Mycobacteriales > Geodermatophilaceae > Blastococcus_B. The sequence continues at coordinate 5,082 of JAOPUS010000145.1, forward strand.
AGCGTCACGTAGAAGCCGACCCACAGACTCGCCTCCTTCACGGAGGGCTCGTGCGGGCGGCGGGCGACGATGGCGAGGTCGGCGATCAGCAGGACGGTGAGCCCCACGAACGTTGCGATCTCGAACCAGACGGGGAGCTCCACGGGTTCTCACCTTACGGGCGGTCAGCGCAGCCACTTGCAGCTGCAGAGGGTGTGGTCAGTTGGGTCCGTCACGGCGCCGCGATGGGCGCGCGGCACCGTGACGGTCGTGCGGAGGCCTCAGGTCACGGGCGTCGTGCCGCCGGTCGCCGGCCGGTCGGCCCGGTCCCGCCGGTTCTTGGCCAGGCTCGCCACGGTCGTCACCACGAGCGTCACCAGGATGACCGCCAGGGAGAGCCAGGTCGGGATCTCCGGGATCAGCGTGATGTGCTCGCCGCCGTTGATGAACGGCAGCTCGTTGGTGTGCAGAGCGTGGATGACCAGCTTGGCGCCGATGAACCCTAGGATGACCGCCAGGCCGTAGGCGAGGTAGACCAGCCGGTCGAGCAACCCGTCGATCAGGAAGAACAGCTGGCGCAGGCCGAGCAGCGAGAACGCGTTCGCGGCGAAGACCAGGTAGGTCTCCTGGGTCAGGCCGAAGATGGCCGGGATCGAGTCGACGGCGAAGATGACGTCCGCGGTGCCGATCGCGATCAGCGCGATGGCCAACGGGGTGATGAACCGCTTCCCGTCGACCTTCACGATCATCCGGTCGGAGTGGTACTCCTCCGTCGTCGGCAGGATCCTCCGCGCGAACCGGAGGACGGCGTTCTCCTTGTAGTCCTCGTCGCCGCTGTGCCCGCCGCTGCGCGCCTGCACCCACGCCGTGTAGATGAGGATCGCGCCGAACAGGTAGAACACCCAACTGAAGTTCTCGATCGCCGCGGCGCCGACGACGATGAACACCGTCCGCAGCACGAGCGCGAACGTGATGCCGAAGAGCAACACCTTCTGCTGCAGTTCCCGCGGCACGCCGAACCCGGCCATGATCAGCACGAAGACGAAGAGATTGTCGATCGACAGGCTCTTCTCGGTGATGTAGCCGGCGAAGTACTCCCCGCCGAACTGCGGCCCGTAGAACCAGAAGATCAGCAATCCGAAGACCACCGCGATGCCGACGTAGACCGCCGACCAGATGGTGGATTCACGCAGGGACGGCGCGTGCGGCGTGCGCACGTGGCCGACGAAATCGAAGATCAGCATCCCGACGATCGCAGCGATCGTGAGAGCCCACACCCAGAACGGGACGTCCACAGCCCATACCTCCGGCAACTGGCAGCTGTCAGTACCGGAGGTCTCTCCCGCCGCAGGCTGTTCACCTGCGACCGGCAGCACCGGAGGTCATGGGACCTCGTGATGACGACACTGCCGCGGCCGGGATACTCCCCTCCACATCGAACCCGAGGACACACAGCCAGCTTCGCCTGCGCCACGTCATGGGTTCGCGGGACACAACCTACCGGCTGCCCGACCGATTCCCCACGGCAGGTGGTCGGACCGCCGTGAGGTGCGTCCCTCTGGCACCCGCTCCATCGTCCCCGACCTTCCGGTCAGTCGCCGGGCGGGCGCGAAGGGCGGCGGCTCTTCGGGAGGGCCGCCACAGCCGCGTCGTAGGACGCGTCGAGCAGCTCACGCACCTCGTCGTCGGGCACCGGGCCGGTCCAGTCGACGGAGTTCCAGCCGTACCGCCCCGTGTAGTGGCTCACGGTCACCGCGCCGGGATACCGGTCCCGCCACTCGGCGGCCTCGGCGGCGTCGCGGCCGCACTTGACGCTGACCGTGCCGCCGTCCAGCCCGATGAAGGCGAAACCCTTACCGCCCACCTTGGCGACCAGCTCGCCCTCGCCCCACGGGTAGGTCTCCTCCGCACCCGGCTTGGCCAGGCAGTAGGAGACCAGCTCGTCGCGCTTCATCGGATCCCGTCGACTACGCGTGCGCGGCGTCGAACTGGCGGAGTTCCTTCTTCAGCTCCTGCAGTTCGTCGCGCAGCCGGGCGGCCACCTCGAACTGCAGCTCGCGGGCAGCGGCCAGCATCTGCTCGTTCAACTGCGTGATGAGGTCGGCCAGCTCGTTGCGCGGCAGGCCCTGCACGTCGATCGACCCGGCCTTCGCCTTGGCGCCGGCCTTCTTCGACGACAGCCCGGGCACCGGCGCCTTCCCGCGGGACTGCTGCCGGCCCGAACCGCCCAGCAGCTCCGTGGACTCGGAGTCCTCCGCCTCGCGGTAGATGCCCTCGAGGATGTCGACGATCTTCTTCCGCAGCGGCTGTGGGTCCACGCCGCGCTCGAGGTTGTAGGCGATCTGCTTCTCGCGCCGCCGGTCGGTCTCCTCGATCGCCTGGGCCATCGACGGGGTGATCTTGTCCGCGTACATGTGCACCTGGCCGGAGACGTTGCGCGCCGCGCGGCCGATGGTCTGGATCAGCGAGGTGCCCGACCGGAGGAAGCCCTCCTTGTCCGCATCGAGGATCGCGACCAGCGACACCTCGGGAAGGTCCAGGCCCTCGCGCAACAGGTTGATGCCGACCAGTACGTCGTACTCGCCCTGCCGCAGCTCCCGGAGCAGCTCGACCCGGCGGAGGGTGTCGACCTCCGAGTGCAGGTAGCGCACCTTAATGCCGAGTTCGAGCAGGTAGTCGGTGAGGTCCTCCGACATCTTCTTGGTGAGGGTGGTGACGAGGATCCGCTCGTCCTTCTCGGTGCGGACGCGGATCTCGTGGACCAGGTCGTCGATCTGGCCCTTGGTCGGCTTGACCACGACCTCCGGATCGACCAGGCCGGTCGGGCGGATCACCTGCTCGACGAACTCACCGGCGGTGCGCCCCAGCTCGTACTTGCCCGGCGTCGCCGACAGGTAGACCGTCTGGCCGATCCGGTCGGTGAACTCCTCCCACTTCAGCGGGCGGTTGTCCATCGCCGAGGGCAGCCGGAAGCCGTGCTCCACCAGGGTCCGCTTGCGGCTCATGTCGCCCTCGTACATGCCGCCGATCTGGGGCACGCTCACGTGCGACTCGTCGATGACCAGGAGGAAGTCGTCGGGGAAGTAATCGATGAGACAACTGCCGGCAGTGCCGGGCGCACGCCCGTCGATGTGCCGCGAGTAGTTCTCGATGCCGGAGCAGAAGCCGACCTGGCGCATCATCTCGATGTCGTAGGTCGTGCGCATGCGCAGCCGCTGCGCCTCCAGCAGCTTGCCCTGCCTCTCCAGCTCCGCGAGGCGCTGCTCGAGCTCCGCCTCGATGCCGCCGATCGCCCGCTCCATGCGCTCGGGCCCGGCGACGTAGTGGGTGGCCGGGAAGACGAACAGCTCCTCGACCTCCCGCACCACCTCACCCGTGAGCGGGTGCAGGTAGTAGAGCCGCTCGACGTCGTCGCCGAACATCTCGATCCGGACGGCCAGCTCCTCATACACCGGGAAGACCTCGATCGTGTCGCCCCGCACGCGGAAGGTGCCGCGGGTGAAGGAGAGGTCGTTGCGGGTGTACTGCTCGGTCACGAGGGTGCGCAGCAGGTCGTCCCGGTCGCGCGACTCCCCCAGCTTGATCTTCAGTGCGCGCTCGACGTACTCCTGCGGCGTCCCCAGGCCGTAGATGCAGGACACGGTGGCGACCACGACGACATCGCGCCGGGTGAGCAGGCTCTGGGTGGCCGAGTGCCGCAGCCGCTCGACCTCGTCGTTCACCGACGAGTCCTTCTCGATGTAGGTGTCGGTCTGCGGGACGTACGCCTCGGGCTGGTAGTAGTCGTAGTACGAGACGAAGTACTCGACGGCGTTGTTCGGCAGCAGTTCCCTGAACTCGTTGGCCAGCTGCGCCGCCAGAGTCTTGTTCGGCGCGATGACCAGCGTCGGGCGCTGCA
>JAOPUS010000154.1 GCA_025963345.1 Blastococcus sp.
CGTCGGCGGCGGCCGTGACGACCAGCGGGGGCGCCACCGGGTTGCCCGGGCCGTAGACCGGGCTGTACCAGCGCTCCCCGGTCTCCGGGTCGTCGACGGAGGCGATCTCGTGCAGCGTCCGGGTCTCGCCGCGCAGCCGGGCGGCGAGTTCCCGGGCGAGGCCCGCGGCCTCGGCCAGCTCGGGAAGCGGGACCTCGGTGCGGACGGCGGCATCGACCAGGTCGCGCAGCGCGGAGCCGAGCTCCCCGACGGCGTCGCGCCGGACGCCCCGCTCCTCCCGGCTCAGCGGCCCTCCTGCAGGGTCCCGCCGCGAGCTCGCGAGCGGTGGGGGGAAGGAGGGTCCCTTCTCAGCCACGCGCCATGCCGGCCTCGCGCAACAGCGCGCCGCCGATGATCACCCGCTGCACCTCGCTGGTGCCCTCGTAGAGCCGGAAGAGCCGGGCGTCCCGGTAGAACCGCTCGACCGGCGTCGTCCGCAGGTAGCCCATGCCGCCGTGCACCTGCACCGCACGGTCGACGGCGCGACCGACCATCTCGGTGCAGAAGAGCTTGGCCGACGACGGGCCCACCGAGGTGTCCTCACCGCTGTCGTAGGCGGCCGCGACCTCTCCGACCATGCTGCGGCCGGCCAGGAGCTCGGCGTGCATGTCGGCGAGCATCCCCTGGACCAGCTGGAACCGGCCGATCGGTGCGCCGCCCTGCTTGGCCGTGGCCGCGTACGCGACCGACTCGTCGAGGACCCGCTGGGCCATGCCGACGCACAGGGCCGCGATGTGCAGCCGGCCTCGGGAGAGCACGGTGAGCGCCTTCGAATACCCCCGGCCCTCCTCGCCGATCAGCGCCTCGGCGGGCACCCGCACGTCGTCGAAGAAGACCTCGGCGGTCCAGGCGCCGGCCTGCCCCATCTTCTTGTCCTTGGGGCCGACGCTCACCCCCGGCGTCGACGTCTCGACGATGAAGCTGGAGATCCCGCGGCCGCCGCGCTCGTCGGGGGTGCTGCGGGCGAAGACGACGAAGAGGTCGGCGATCGGTGCATTGGTGATGTAACGCTTGCTGCCGTTGATAACCCACTCGTCGCCGTCGCGGCGGGCGGTGGTGCGCAGCCCGGCGGGGTCGGAGCCGGCCTCGGCCTCGGTGAGGGCGAAGGAGCCGATGAGCTCGCCCGCGGCCAACCGGGGCAGGTAGGCCTTCTTCTGCTCGTCGGTGCCGAACTTGGCGATCACCTGTCCGGCGATGCCGTTGTTGGTGCCGAACAGCGAGCGGAACGCGGGCGTGGTGTAGCCGAACTCGAACGCCAGCTGGACGTCCTCGCTCATGGTGACCCCGAGGCCGCCGTACTCCTCCGGCAGCGCGTAGCCGAACAGGCCCATCTCGGCGGCCTGGGCGCGTAGCTCGTCCGGGATGCGGTCCTGGTCCTCGATCTGTTCCTCGCGCGGGATGACCGACTCACGGACCAATGCCCGAACGGCGTCCCTGATCTGGCGGAAGTCTTCAGCGTCCACGCCGCCATGGTGACGCCTGCGCGCTGTATGCGCCGCAGCGGGTCCCTCTGCAGAAGGCGGCTCTGCAAGCTTAACGGAGTCAAACGATTGCGCTCCGTTGTGAAAGGTCCTCTGACCGGTTTAGCCTCGATACGCGGTCCCCCGAGTACCGGGTGTCCGGCCACGACGATCGAGCGGAGGCGCTGTGCCGCCACTCAACGTCGCCCTCGTCCCAGGTCCCGACCAGCTCGTGGTCCGGTTGACCGGGGACGCCGACCTCTCCACCGTGCCGCTGCTGGCCGACGCCCTGACGCGGGGCGCAGGCCTGGGCAGCCGGCAGGTGGTCGTCGACGTCGCCGGTGCCCACTTCTGGGACTGCTCGGGGCTGCGCACACTGGCCGCGTTCACCGGCGAGCTGGCGGCGGCCGGGCGCTCCTGCCGGATCGTCGGGGCGCTCGCGGCCACCCGACGGCTGATCGGTCTCGCCGACCTCACCGATCGCCTGGTGCTGGACGGACCGCTCCCGGCGCGGCCCTCCGCCCCGACCCGACAGGGCGTACCCGTCCGCTGTCCGGTGAGCGGGCATCCCGCGCCCGTGCGCGGCGCGCAGTCGCCGGTCGCGGCCGGACGACTGACGCGCCACGACTAGGCGTCAGGCGAGGGCGTCGAGGCGGGCCATGTCCTCGGCGGACAGCGTGACGGCGGACGCGCCGAGGTTCTCGGTGAGGTGCTCGACCGACTTGGTCCCCGGGATCGGCAGGACGACCGGGGACTTCTGCAGCAACCAGGCGAGCGCCACCTGGGACGGCGTCGCGCCGAGCTCGCGGGCGATGTCGGCGACCGGGCTGTCGGGTGCGGCGAGGTCACCGGTGGCGATCGGGAACCACGGGATGAACGCGATGTTCTCGGCCGTGGCGTAGTCCAGGACGTCCTGGCTCTGCCGGTTCGTCAGGTTGTAGAGGTTCTGGACGCTGACGACGTCGACGATCCCCCGCGCCGCCTTCAGTTCCTCGACCGAGACCTCGGAGACGCCGATGTGGCGCACCTTGCCCTGCTCCTGCAGCTCCTTGAACGCACCGAGCTGGTCGGCCAGCGGGACCTCGGGGTCGATGCGGTGCAGCTGGATGAGGTCGATCCGGTCGAGCTTCAGGTGCCGCAGTGAGAGCTCCACCTGCTGCTTGAGATAGGCGGGGCGGCCCACCGAGACCCACTCCCCCGGCCCGGTGCGCACCAGGCCGGCCTTCGTCCCGATGACGAGGCCCTCCGGGTACGGGTGCAGCGCCTCGGCGATGATCTGCTCGCTGACGAGGGGGCCGTAGGAGTCGGCGGTGTCGATGAAGTCGACGCCCTGCTCGACCGCGGCCCGGACGACGCGCACCGCGCCGTCGTGGTCGGCCGGCTCGCCCCAGACACCGGGACCGGGCAGCTGCATCGCGCCGTAGCCGAGCCGGTGGACGGGGAGGTCTCCGCCGATGCGGAAGGTGTCAGCGGGTGCGACCGTGGTCATGGGTCCTCCTGGGAAGTCGGCGTGCCCCGGGCGGGATGCTCGCGGGGTGCTCTTCGGCCAGCACGGATCCCCGCGAGGCTCTTCCCGCGGCCCGAAGATGTGACCGGCGACACCGATGGAGTCAGGAGCCCCGATGGGCGAAGTGATCGTGGTGCGGCATGGGCAGACCGAGTGGAGCAGGAGCGGACAGCACACCGGCGTCACCGACCTGCCGCTGCTCCCGGCCGGGGAGGAGGACGCCCGGCGACTGCGGACGGTCCTCGGCCAGCGGCACATCACCCATGCGTTCGTCAGCCCCCTGGTCCGCGCCCGGCGCACCGCGGAGCTGACCGGGCTCTTCGACGGCGGCATCGACACCCGGATCGAGCCGGATCTGGTCGAGGTCGACTACGGGCGCTACGAGGGGCTGACGACGAAGGAGATCAGCGCGCAGCTGGGCCGCTCGTGGTCGCTCTGGCACGACGGCACGGTCCCCGGCGAGACCCCGGGCGAGACCCTCGATCAGGTGGCGCAGCGGGTCGACCGCGTCCTCGATCGGGCCCGACCGCTGCTCGCCGACGGCGACGTGGCGCTCGTTGCGCACGGGCACGTTCTCCGCGTCCTCACGGCCCGGTGGTTGGGCCTCGGCCCGGAGAGCGGCGCCCTCTTCCCTCTCGCGACCGGCCGTTACGGCGTCCTCGGCCACGAGCACGAGTGGCAGGCCCTGATCGGCTGGAACATCGCCTGCTAGTGCCGGGACGCCGTCAGTGCGTGCGTGACCTGGTGACCGGCTGCCAGCGGCCCTCGGGCTCCTCGACCGGTGGCTCGGGGCGCACCGGGCGGCCGAACAGCCAGCCCTGACCCAGGTCGGCACCGAGCGCGGTGACCTCCTCGGCCAGCCGTTCGGTCTCGACGCCCTCGGCCACGACCACAGCGCCCAACTGGTGGGCGAGGTCGGTGACCGCCTTCAGCACGGTGCGCGCGCCGTCGTCCGGCAGCTCCTGGACCAGCGCCTTGTCGAGCTTGACCACCTCCGGCCGAACGGCGGCGAGCAGTGACAGGCTCGACCAGCTGGCGCCCACGTCGTCGAGGGCGACGCGCCAGCCCAGCGAGCGGTAGTGGTCGAGGATCGAGACGAGGTGGCCCCGGTCGGCGATCGCGTGCGACTCGACCACCTCGAAGACCAGCCGCCCGGGCTCGATGCCGGTCTCGTGGACGACCCGCTCGGTGCTGGCCAGGCAGACCTGCGGCCGGTAGATAGACGTCGGGTTGAAGTTGATGAACAGGTCGTCGTCCCCGAGCCAGGGCACCGCGCCGGAGATCGCGGACTCGCGGCCGATCCGGTCCAGCCGGTGCAGCCAACCGGCCTGCTCGGCGACGAAGAAGAGGTCTCCCCCGCCGACCTCGCGGCCGTCGACGACGCCACGCAGCAGGGCCTCGTGGGCGACGACGGACCGGTCGGCGAGGGACACGATCGGCTGGTAGGCCGACCAGAACTCTGCCTCGGCGAGGACGCCGACCTCGACGGTCACCCCGCGGCGGGCCAGTTCGACGGCGAGGCTGGGGGCGGTCAGCAGCCGCGCAGTGAGGGCGGCGCCCTCGCCGGGCGGGTCGGTGACCACCCGGAGCGCCTCGGTCTCGGCGGGGGTGAGCTCGCGGGCCAGGACCTGGAAGAGCCGATCCAGCCGGCGGCCGCCACGGTCGTCGAGGATGTCGAGCAGCTGCGGGGAGCTGGAGACCGTCAGCCCGAGCGCCTTCGCGATGCGGGCGACGCTCGGCAGGACGTGGCCGATCGAGGTGGCCAGGAGCGCCCGGGTCGCGGGGCCCGGCATCTCCCAGGCCTGACGGCAGCCACAGACCCCGCCGCACATGGTTCCCACACTCGCAGGATGACTCACCGTTTCTCAGGTTGGTCACAGGCGCGCGGCGGCTCGTCCGCACTTCCGGGTGACTCGCAGTTCCTTGTGAGCGAAGTTCTGGAACGTTCGTATCTTTAGTGTCTAAGGTTTGCCCCATGGCCGTCCTCACCACGACCGATATCCCCCGACCGAGCCGCGGCGGGCGACCCCGTGACCCCAGCCGCGACGGCGTCATCCGGGCCGCGATCCTGCGCCTGCTGGCCGACGTCGGGTACGGCGCGCTGACCATGGATGCGGTCGCCTCCGAAGCAGGAGTCGGCAAGGCGACGATCTACCGCCGCTGGCGCACCAAGCAGGATCTCGTCGTCGACACGATCTCCGACCTGAACCGGGCCGAGGCCTCGCCGCCGGACACCGGATCGCTCGAGGGTGACCTGCGGGTCATCCTGCAGTCGCTGGTCACCGTCATCAGCGGGCCGACCGGCGCCGCGACGTTGTCCCTGCTGTCGACGGTGCCGCACCAGCCGGCGCTGGCGCGGGCCTTCCGGAACGGCCCACTGGGCGTCTGGCGCCACGCGTTCGAGCAGGTCTGGGCCCGCGCCGAGGGGCGCGGCGAGGTCCGGCCCGGCCTGGCCGGCTCCGTCGTCGCCGAGACCACGAGCGCGCTGCTCGTGCAGCGCTGGCTGCTCACCGGGGAGACGGTGGACGACGCCTACGCCGACGAGGTGCTCGAGACGGTGATCCTGCCGCTGGTCCGTGCGGCCAGCGTGGCGGTCTGACCCTCGACGCAGCGCGCATCACGAACGCCCGGTCCCGGACTCCGGCACCGGGCGTTCGTGCGTCCCGGCCCGGCCCGGCCCGGCTACCAGCCGAGCGTGCCGGGCTCGCCCTTGAACGGGCCGGTCACGTCGCCAGTGATCCAGCCGCCGTAGAAGCCACCGGCCTGCGGGCGGGCCGGCTCGCCGTCGACGAGCGCCCGGTCCACCTTGCCGGGGTAGAACGCGACCGCACGGCGCAGGTGCTCGAAGCCGTGCCTCGGGTCCTCGTAGGACCAGGCCGCCTGCGGCACGCGCTTCCCGTCGACGACGACATCCCAGTAGGTGGCCGCGCCCTTCCACTCGCACCACGAGCCGCCCTGCGCGCGCTCGAGGGCGCCGTCGGCGACGTCCTCACGGGGGACGTAGTAGACCGGCGGGTGACTGGTCTCGCAGACCCGGACGGCGCGGACGGTGTCGGCCAGCACGCGGCCGGCCAGCTCGACGACGATGCGCCGTGGGGTCACCTCGGCCGACGGCGGCCGTGGGTAGTCCCAGACCGACTCCTGGCCGGGACCGACCGGGTCACGCCGCACGGGCGGACTCAGTCGTTGCGGTGCCGGATCTTCTGGACGACGGCGAAGGTGATCAGCAGGCTTACCGCGCCCACCGTCGCCATCCCGGCCGAGGTCTGCAGGAATCGCTGGACGGCGTCCCTGCCCTTGGCCTGCAGGCGCGAGGGGCTCGTCCGGTAGGTCAGCTGGTCCAGGGTGGCGGCCAGCGACTCGCGGGCGGCGTCGATCTCCAGCTGGATCTGTCGTGGGTCGCGAGGCACGGCGTCAGCCTGCCAGACGAACAACAGGTCAGCTCACCCGCGAACCCCGAGGACACCCACGAGGGCTACTTCTAGACTCCGGAACTGCGCGGGAGTGGTGTAACGGCAGCCACGCCAGACTTAGGATCTGGTGCCTTCGGGCGTGCGGGTTCGAATCCCGCCTCCCGCACATGACCTTCTGACCTGGCCGTCGTCTCCCCAGTTCACCGCTCGACACGCTTCGTGTTCTCTCGGCGTTCCCACGGACGTGCCACCTATGTGCCACTGGCGTCGGCCAGACCGCTCGTGGCGGCGGCCCCGGTTCAGCACTGCACTGTGCCGACGCCGTCACCGAGCGGGTCAGCACGCCGGCTCGAGCAGGCTGCCCGCGGCCATGCCCCTGTCGGCCCCCCGTGTGCCGCCGCGGCGTGTGCAGCCTGGACGGCGGCCCCACCGGTCCGCCGGAGAACCGCGCGGCACCCAGCGAGACCTCGACGCGCTACCAGCAGCGGGTGGGCCCACCGCCGCCGGCGGCCTCGGCCGAGGTGGTGCGGGCGCGGCTGGCGCTCTGGGGGGATGCGTACACCTAACGGGTGATCCGGCTCTGTCAGGTACGCCAATCTGCCGATGGCAATCATATGACGCACAACCTGTCTCTACGGCCGCGCCACGAGAAGGCCGCGGCGCGCACCGCCACGGCGCTGTTCCTTACGGGCGCCGTGCTGTTGGTGGCGTACCACGCGGTCGAGCCGCCGCCCGCATCCCCAGGTGTCCTGCTCGCGGAGAGGGCGATGTTCTTCCTACTGACGGGGCTGGGAGTCATGACCTGGCTGGTACCCGCCAAGCAGCTGGCCCGGCTGGGTGCGTGGCCGATCCTCCTCGTCGTCGGCATCATGCTCGTCTCGGTCCTCGTGCTGCTGTTCCCGGACCAGCCCGATCTCGTGCATTCGCTGATGGCGCTCCCGGTGGCCTTCGCCGCCTCGCAGATGCGCGCACCGGTGGCCACGGCGACTACCACGCTGGCCATCGGTGCCAACACGGTGACCCTGGCGATGACCAAGTCCCCCATGGACGCCTTCATCCACGTGCTGTACGCCGCGCCCGCGCTGATCGTCATGACCGTCCTACTCGTGCAGGCGATGAACCGGCAGGAGCGGCTGATCGACGCCCTGCACAAGCAGGCCGCGGTCGACCCGCTGACAGGGCTGATGACCCGGCGGGTGCTCGACGAGACGCTCCAGCACGCGCTGTACACGGCGCCTCGCCCCGAGGGCACGGCCCTGATCTTGGTGGACGTCGACGAGTTCAAGTCCATCAACGACACCCACGGCCACCCTGTGGGCGACGACGCCCTCGTGCACCTGGCCGCTGTCCTGAGCGGCCAGGTGCGGACCGGCGATGCGGTCATCAGCCGGCTGGGCGGCGACGAGCTGGCAGTGCTGCTGCCCGGCTGCTCCGCAGAGACGGCCGCCGCCCGCGCCGAGCAGCTCGTGGACGCCGTGCGAGCGGCGCCGCTACTCCTCACCGATGGCACCCTGATGACCATGTCCGTCAGCGCGGGAGTCGCCCACGCACCGCGGCACGTCACCGGACCGCGCACTCTCTACGCCGCCGCCGACGCCGCGCTCTACGAGGCGAAGAAGGACGGCCGGGACCGGGTCGCGCTCGCCAGGGCATCCGCCTGACCCCAGACCGGCCGCTCCGACCCCTCCCTCCCGCTGGCCATTGCCATCGCCGCCACTTCCACCGCGCCGTCGAGGAGATCTTCCATGTCGACTGATGGACACACCGGTAAGGAGCAGGCCGTCGTTCTGGGCGTCGTTCTCGCGATCCTGGCGCTGGTGATCGCCACCGGGTTGCTGCTGCGTGAGCACGCGCCCGGAACATGGGTGGCTTCATGGCGTGGATGCGTGAACGCCTTCGAGTCACCTGGGCGGAGCATCCCGAGCCGCAGAACGTGGAAGCTTCGGTCATCGCCGAGCTCACACCGCCGCTGAATCAGGCGCACAACAAGAGCCACCCGCTGTACTCGATGATCGCCGCGGCGCGGGCGGCCTACCGGGCGTCCGCCGGGCCTCGACCACAGGCGACCGACTGAGTCCGGTCCGCCTCGCACGACCGCCCGCAACGGGAGCCGACCGCCCCGCGCCCAGACGCCACTCCCCGGCACAGTGCGACACCGGTCATCCGAGCTGGTCCATCGCCTCGGCCCGGAACTGGGCGAGGAACTGGTCGCGGGTGATCCCCCGCCGCTCGGCCTCCCGGTCGCAGAGCATGGCGATGACCAGGGACGACTGGCGGACGACGTCGGCCCGCGTGTCCTCGTCCAGGCCACCGAGCACCTTCGTCCAGGCCGCCCAGTCGCCGTCCCCGGCCGCCTCGGCCATCTCCAGCACCAGGCCGAACCGGCGCAGCGACTCCAGATTGGCCATCGGGCACTCCCCCGTCCCCGGTCGCCCGGTGCGGCCGATCACCGCTGACGGTATCGACGTCCGGCGTCGTGGTGACGGGCAGGGTCAGTAGCCGATTGGGCTCGGGAATGAACGCTCTGGGTGTCGACGTGTCAGGCCGGCTGGGCGGGCAGTTCGCTGACGGATGCCCCGTTTGCAGCGGCGCGATCTCGAGTACTGGCCGATCGCGGTGCAGTGACTAGAGCCAGAGCAAGACCGATGACGAGCAGTCCAACGAGCGCAGGGATCCGCTCGTCGTTCGGCACGACGGGAGAAACGGGGGCCGGCACCTCATCCCGAGTGAGCGCATCGTTCTGCTGCTTCGCGATGATCGCTAGCAGGTCCTTGGCGACCCAGCCGTTGACTACCGCCTGCTGTGGCGCTCCTTGAGTGCGTCCTTCATTGAGCTCGTAGCTCGATAGCGCTTGGTCGATCTCACTTCTTCGGTCGCTAACCTGCTCCTGAACTTGCCCGATGGGTGCTTCTGGCTCGGCAGGGGCCATCAGGAACCACACACAAGCGGCAGCGACCGCCAGAGCCGCAGCCCCCACTCGACGGGCAATGATCAACGTCTACTCCTAGCAGATTATCGGAAAATGCGACCGGGATTGGCGCCGGATGCAACAGCCCCCGCGCTCACTGTTTGACGAACGTGCCGCACCGGTTGTTCTCGAAGTCCTGACCCTCGCTCAACTGGACCGTTGGGAACCCGCCGTTGACGATGTCGTTGTCGATGATGTCGCTGCCATTGCTCCCGGACCGGTAGATCCCCCAGTAGCACTGCTGGGTAACAGCCTCTGCGGTCCGGTAAGTGCCGGGCTCGATGTCGACTCCCACCGTCCACGTTCCTTCGCCGATGGAGTTCGCCGCGACCTGCTGCTCCACAACGGTCACGGCTTGTTCTCGAGCAGCCACGGCCTGCTCGCGCTGATCGAGTTCGGCCCGGCGCTGCGCCGCCTCCTCTTGGGCCTGCCGCGACGCCGAAGCAGCCTCTCGCGCGGTGCTCGACAGGTTCAGAACCCTGCCCTCCGCATCCTCGAGGTCCTGCTGCAAAGCCTGGTACTCCTCAGCGCGGGTCGGGTCACTAGAGGCGACTGCGACGCCGACACCGATCGCGCCACCGACCGACAGGCCTACGGCGAGCGCAGCGGCAGGGATAGCCCAACGCATCCATGAGGGCGGCGTCGTAGGCGCGGACTCGATGACGTTGAAAGGCTCCGAGGCGCCGGCTTGCCAGGGTTGCGTTGGGGGCCCCCACTGCTCCGGCGGTGTGGGTAGAGAACTTGGAGATCCCTGGATCTCGTCGCCTTCACGCACTCCTGATGGTCCGGCGCCGTACCCGGTCATGTGCCCTCGCGTTCCCCGTTGTGATTTGCTGCGCGGAAGCTACCCGGATCCGAGGAGTTCCGGGGGGGACGCGCCGAGACCCCTGACGGGCGCTCCGCCTCGCGGTCCTTGCACATTCGCTCATGGAGGGCTCCCCGACTTTCCAAAGTGGTCCGGTACTCGAACCACGTCCGGCCTCGCCGATCAGTGGTCTGGACCCCGATGGGCGAGTCAGCAGTTGTTGCACCGGGCAGGCCGTCTTGTCGTAGCTGCGCGTTACGACATTTCTGGGCGGCATTAAGGCCGCTCGCAACTACCCGGCGTGATATCGCGGCCGATGAATTTCAACGTATCTGGATGGGATGTGACTGGGACGCGCGGTTCACCGACGCGGCTCAGAGGCGGGCACGCGCTCGACGTACCTCAATGGAGGTGAGCCGGCAGGGGTTTGACTCCCCTTCCCGCACGTAGGCCCGGCTACCAGTACGACACCGAGCAGTCGTCGTAGACCAGGCTGCCCGTCGCGGTCGTGGAGTTCGTCGAGTAGAACTGCGGACCATCCGCACACCGGGCCGCAGGGCGGTGCTGGTCACCGAGACCCGGGTCCAGGCATTGGCCGCGAGGCTGGTCACCGTCGTGGTCTGCAGGGTCGGTCAGCAGCCGACCCAACCAGGTCACGCGCGCTCCCGTCCGTACCGCCAGATACCCCGACATTCGGATCGCGGTCCGGTCTCGGATGGGGGGCCCTTGTGCGGACGGGACCTTCCGAGCAGCCTGCGCCGATG
>JAOPUS010000368.1 GCA_025963345.1 Blastococcus sp.
ACGAAGGGCGGGCCCCAGCCGCGGGTGTCGTCACCGCTGCCCGGGTTCTCGACCTTGATCACCCGTGCACCGAGGTCGCCGAGCATCATCGCGGCGTGCGGCCCGGCGAGGGCTCTGGTCAGGTCGACGACGAGCACGCCGTCCAGCGGTCCGGTCATGCGGTGGGACTCCGATCAGGTCACAGCCAGTTGTGGAGAACGGGCTCGCGTCGACGAGGGTCGAGGCCACGGACAGGGCGACCACCGCATCCACGGCGCCGATGTCCCCGGCCAGCAGGAACGGCACCGCGAGTGAGATGGCGACGCCGATGATCGCGGTCGACGACGCGAAGGCCGACACCACCCCTCCGATGTAGGCCAGCGGCAGGCACGGGCGCGCCGAGCCCGGCGACCTTCTCTTCGATCTCAGGGGACACGGTCACTCCCACGGCGTCGGGGGATGAGGTCGGTCCACTGTCTCAGTCACCCGTGGGTAGCGCCTGCCAGCCGCCCGAGGGCGTGACCACGGCGGTGACCCGCCGGTCGTGCGGTTCGGCGGGCAGTTCGCCGACGAGTTCGTCGTCGAAGAGCAGGGCCACCAGGACGGCGTCGGGCCGGGCATGCCGCAGGGCCCGGTCGTAGTAGCCGCCGCCGCGGCCCAGCCGCACCCCGTCGCGGGACACCGCGAGCGCGGGGAGGACGACGACGTCGGCGGTCCCGAGGGCGGCCGGGTCCAGCCGCGGGCCGACCGGCTCCAGCAGGCCGAACCGGCCGGGCGCCAGCCGGCCGGTGTCCACGGCCCAGCGCAGCTCGTGACCCTCGGATGGCACGACCGGCAGCAGCACCCGGGTGCCGAGCTCGGTGAAGGCGGCGGGAATGCGGCCGTGCCCGGGCTCGATCTCGTCCGGGACGTGGGCGGCGACCGTCCCCGCCCCGGCCAGCCCCTGCACCAGGGCGGCCGACGTCGCCGCTGCCGCCGCGGCCCGCTCCGCGGCCGGTCGGGCCCGGCGCTCGGCCAGGAGGCGCGTGCGGACGGCGGACTTGGCGGCGCCGGCCTCGGGCCCGGTGGTCATCCCGGCAGGCTAGCTAGGCTGCCGGAATGTCCAGCCCTACCGTCCGCCGCGCCCTCGGGCCGGCCACGAAGGCCGTCATTCCCGTCGCGGGGATGGGCACGCGCTTCCTCCCGGCCACCAAAGCCGTGCCCAAGGAGATGCTGCCGGTCGTCGACCGCCCGGCGCTGCAGTACATCGTCGAGGAGGCCGCCCGGGCGGGCCTGCCCGAGGTGCTGATGGTCACCGGCCGCAACAAGGCCGCCATCGAGGACTACTTCGACCGCCACCCCGAGCTCGAGACGGCGCTGGAGAAGAAGGGCGACGCCGACCGGCTGGCCTCGGTGCACGAGTCCACCGACATCGCGCAGGTCCACTTCGTCCGGCAGGGGGAGGCGAAGGGGCTCGGGCACGCGGTGCTGCAGGCGGCCGCGTTCGTCGGGGACGCGCCGTTCGCGGTGCTGCTGGGCGACGACCTGATCGACGCGCGCGACCACCTCCTGGAGCAGATGCTCGCCGTACAGGCCGAGCACGGCGGCTCGGTGATCGCCCTGCTGGACGTCGGCCTGGAGAACATCGACAAGTACGGCGCCGTCGCCGTCGAGCGGCGGGAGCAGACCGGCGGGGACGGCGACGAGGTCGTGACCGTGACCGGCCTGGTCGAGAAGCCCCCGGCCGACGAGGCGCCGAGCAGCCTGGCCATCATCGGCCGCTACGTCCTCGCCCCCGAGATCTTCGCGGTGCTCCGCGAGACGGCGCCCGGCCGTGGTGGTGAGATCCAGCTGACCGACGCGCTCGCGACCCTCGCCGAGCGCGGCGAGCCCGTCCACGGCGTCGTCTTCAGCGGGCGCCGCTACGACACCGGCGACCGGCTGGACTACCTCAAGGCCGTCGTCCAGCTGGCCAGTGAGCGCGACGACCTGGGGCCGCCGATGCGCGCCTTCCTGCGCGAGTTCGTGGCCGGCCTGCCCGCAGAGGGCGCGTCGCCGTCCTGACCGGGCCGGACAAGGGGCACCATCGGACGGCGGGGAACCGTCGGGACCGGCGGTACGGCGAGACGACGGTGGTGAGGATGAGTCAGGACAGCACGGGCGGGGGGTCCCGGGGGTACCGGGACACCGCGCAGGTGGACATGCCGATGGCGCCTCCGCGCCCCACCGGCCCCATCACCGAACGCGACACCCGGGCGGCCGGGACGCCCGCTCCCCTCGAGAGCCGCCCCGTTCCCGTTCCGGAGCCGCGGATGCAGACCGAGCAGCCGGTACCGATCCTGCAGCTCTCCGAGGGGCTGGCCACGGTGCGCACGGTGGAGCGGCACCTGGACGAGATCCTCGCCGCGGTGCCGCAGCCGGACCCGATCGAACTCGCCGTCCTCGACGCGCAGGGCCTGCTCTGTGCCGAGGAGGTCATCAGCCAGCGCGCGTTGCCCGCTTTCGACCAGGCCGCCCTGGACGGATACGCCGCCCGCGCCGACGACGTCCTCGGCGCGAGTCTCGAGGCGCCGGTCGAGCTCGCCGTCGTGGGGGAGAGCGTCCCCGGCGTCAGCGCGCCGTCCTCGATAGGTCCGGGCCTGGCGCTCAAGGTCGCCGCCGGCGCGATGCTGCCGGCCGGCGCCGACGTCGTCGTCCCCGCCGTCTGGACCGACCAGGGATCGGTGCGCGTCGCCGTCCACGCCGGCCCCCCGGCCGGGAGCTACGTCCGGCGGACAGGGGACGACGTCGCCCCCGGCGACCCCGCCGTCCAGGTCGGGACACCGATCGGGCCGGCGCAGATCAGCCTGCTGGCCGCGGTCGGCCGCGAGCGGGTGCTCGTACGCCCCCGCCCGCGGATCGCCGTCCTCTGCGCGGGCACCGAGCTGGTCGACGTGGGGACGGCGCCGGCGCCGGGACAGGTCGTCGACGTCAACAGCTACGCCCTCGCCGCGGCCGCCCGCGACGCGGGGGCGGAGGCCTACCGGTCGGGCATCCTGCCGACGGACCGGCGCCGCCTCACCGAGGTGCTGGAGAGCCAGCTGCTGCGCAGCGACCTGGTGCTCATCGCCGGGACCTTCGCCAGCGGCGGGTTCGACATGGTGCAGGAGGCGCTGGCCGAGCTCGGCGAGATGCGCTTCCGGCAGGTCACCATGCACCCCGGCCCGGCGCAGGGGTTCGGGCGGCTGGGGCGCGACGACATCCCGGTCATCTGCATCCCCGGGGAGCCGGTGGCCGCACTGGTGGCCTTCGAGGTGTTCGTCCGTCCGGCGATCCGGCTGATGCTGGGCAAGCGCCAGCTGTTCCGGCGGACCGTCCAGGCCATCGCAGGCCAGCCGCTGATGTCCCCACTGGGGTACCGGCAGTACCTGCACGGCACGGTGATGCGGCATCCCGACGGCGGCTACGTCGTCGAGCCCGTCGGTGACGGCACGGAGGCGCTGCTCGCCCGCATGGCGCGGGCCAACTGCCTGATCGTCATCGACGAGGACGTCACGGAGGTTGCCGCCGGCGGGCTGGTCACCGTGATGCCGCTCCTCCTCGGCGGCTGAGCTGGATCCCGCCCTCCACCCCGGCTGGCCGGCGTCGCTCGGCTGGGGACCGGTGGAGCTGCACCCGCTCCGCCGCGGGGACGCCGCCGAATGGAGCCGCCTGCGGGTGGCCAACGAGTCCTGGCTGAGCCCGTGGGAGCCGTCGCACGCGATCCCCTGGCGGGACCGGCACGCCCCGCCCGCCTACCGGGCGATGCGCCGGGCCGTCCTCCGGCGCGCGCGGCTGGGTACGTCGCTGCCGTTCGCGATCCGTGTCGAGGGCCGGCTGGCCGGCCAGGTCACGATCGACAACATCGTCCGGGGCGCGCTGCGCTCGGGCTACCTCGGCTACTGGATCGACCGCGACGTCGCCGGCCGCGGCATGGCCTCGCTGGCGGTCGCGCTCGTCTGCGACCACGCGTTCAGCGAGGTGGGGCTGCACCGGGTGCAGGCCGACATCCGCCCCGAGAACGGCCCCAGCCAGCGCCTGGTCGAGCGGCTGGGCTTCCAGCGGGAAGGTCTGCTGCGCCGTCTTCTCGACATCGACGGCGACTGGCGCGACCACTTCGCCTATGGACTGCTCGCCGAGGACCTCCCGGGTGGCGTGCTCGCCCGGTGGAAGCAGCACGTACCACGCTGACCCCGGCGGGCCCGGGCACCGTGGCGTCGACACGCCTCGCTCGTCACACCGGCCACACAAGACCTCAGCGACACACCGCGCGCCTCCCTGCATCGTGCCCTCCGCCTGCATAACCTCGCACTCGCGAGTGACTCATGTGACAGGTGGTGTTCGAATGGGATCGGGCGTGCTCTTGGCCGCTCTGGTCGTTCTCTGGTTCGTCGTGCTGGTGCCCATGGTGGTGACCCGCGGCGACACGCAGGGAGGCCGAGCGGAATTGGCCGACTCGGGCCGAACGCTGCAGCGGCGCCGGACCGTGGACCCCGTGGTCCACGCCGACACCGAGCGGGTCTCGGTCGACCGCGACCTGCTGCGCACCAGTGGTGAGCTGCAGGTCGACGTGCACGCGCTCCGCCGTCGCACCCTCGGCGGACTGGTCGCGCTTGCAGCGCTGGCCCTGGTCGGCGCGCTGATCTCCAGCCCCTGGCTGTGGACGGTGCAGGCGCTCTTCGACGTCGCCGTCGTCGGCTACGTATTGGTGCTGCGCAAGGTGGCCCGCCGCGAGCGGCTGGCCGCCCGCCGGGCAGCGCGTGCGGCGACCCGCGAGGCGCTGCGCACGTCCACGGCACGGCCGGCTCCGGCGGAGGCGGAGGTGCACGAGACCGTCGCGCAGGAGAACCTGCCGCACCCGAGTGTTCCGCTGGCTCCGGTGGCCCAGTTCCGGGCTCGGGTCGTCGTGGCCCGCACGCCGGCACCCGCCGGCTGGCAGCAGAGCGCCGTGGTCGGTCTGGACGACGACGACATCGGGTTCGCCGACATCGACGAGTACCAGCCGCGCAAGGTGGTCAACGCCTGAAAGAGGACCCTCCTGCCCCCCCACCACTCGCAGGCTCGCGGCGGGGCCCTGCAGGAGGGCCACCCGGTGGCGGTGGTGGGGGGTCGGGAAGGTAAAGTCGTCGCCTGAAGGGGCTGTGGCGCAGTCCGGTAGCGCACCTCGTTCGCATCGAGGGGGTCAGGGGTTCAACTCCCCTCAGCTCCACACCTTCACAGCACCATCGACGCCGTCGGGGCCTCCGCCCCGGCGGCGTTGGCAGTTCCAGGAGGCAGCGTGAGCGCGCAGGGTGAGCCCAGGTCGACCGACGCGCAGTCCGTCCGGCTCCGCTGGTTGGGCCGGGCGGCCGTCGTCGCCATCGCCCTCTGGTTCAGCGCCGACGGGCTCCGCGGCATGTGGTCGGGGGCGGCACGGTAGCCCTGTGCTGACCGTCGTCGCAGTCGTGTTCGCGGTGGCCTTCGCCGTCGTGGGGCTGGCCTACCTCGCGCGGCGCGGCCGCAAGGGCTGACCCGCCCGCTCAGCGGGCGTTGCGGAAGTCCGGCGCGCGCTTCTCGATGAACGCCCGCACGCCTTCGCGGCCCTCGGGGTCGGATGCGGACTCCGCGATCAGCTGGGCCTCGTCGTCCAGCTGCTCATCCAGGGTCCGGACGGCTGCCCGGCGGACGAGGGCCCGCGTGCGCACCATCGCGCGGACGGGTCCGGCGGCGATCTCATGGGCCAGGGCGATCGCGGCCTCGCGCAGCTCGTCGTCCTCGACGAGCCGGCCGACCAGGCCGAACATGTGCGCGTCTGCGGCGGGCAGCGAGCCGTTGGTGAGCATCAGTTCGAGCGCGCGGGGCGCACCCAGGGCACGGGCCAGCGCCCAGGACGAGCCGCCGTCGGGGGAGAAGCCGATCCCGCCGTAGGCCGGGCGCAGCTTGGTCCCACGGGCGCAGACCACGACGTCGCAGGCCCCGATCAGGCCCAGGCCGGCGCCGGCGACGGCCCCGTGGACCCCGGCGACGACGGGCACGGGGGTGTCGAGGAGCAGCCGGATGACCTCGTGCCAGTCGTGCGCGAGCTGTCCGACGAACGCGCCTGGGTCCTCGGCCTCGCTGAAGGACTGCACGTCCCCGCCGACGCAGAAGCGGGGGCCGTTGCCCAGCAGCAGCACCGCCCGGGTCTCCTCCGGCCGGGTCGAGAAGGCCGCGGCGAGTTCCTCGGCCAGCTCCGGGGTGAGGGCGTTCCCGGTCTCGGGGCGGTCGAGGGTGATCCGCCAGACGTCGCCGTCGACCTCGGTCAGCACCCGCGGCCGGTCCTGCGCGTCGCTCATCGAAAGTCCCTTCGCACGTCGGCTGGTCCCGTCACCGTAGGCGGCGGGACCAGCCGGGCGATGCGTCGGTCAGGAGCGGGTGTGCGCCTTTTCCCGCAGCTCGCTGTCGATCGCGGCGGAGGCGCCACCGAACTCGTCGGCGACCTCACCGGCGACGTCGTCCAGCGGACCGTGCTCGGAGGCGGAGTGGCCGTCCTCGTCCAGTCCGGCGTCCGCGGCGGCGAGCATGCGGTGGCCGGTGGAGAGCACCAGCACGGCGGCGACGACGGCCACGGCGCCGACGGCGAACGGGAGGTGCAGGTTGAAGTGCTCCGCGAGCTTGCCGGCTGCGAACGGGGCGAGTCCGCCGCCGAGGAAGCGGACGAAGCCGTAGGCCGCGGAGGCGACGGGCCGCTCGACCGGCGCGACCAGCATGACCGCCTGGGTGGTGAGCGTGTTGTTGATGCCGATGAAGGCGCCGCTGACGACCACCGTGGCGATCAGGACCGCGACCCGGTCGGCCCAGACGGACATGACCACCAGGTCGACGGCGAACAGGCCGAGGGCCGCGTACAGCGAGCGGGCGGTGCCGAAGCGGGCCTGCAGGCGCGGGGCGCCGATCACCGAGAAGAAGGCCACCAGCAGCCCCCAGCCGAAGAACACGAAGCCCAACTGGATGGCCGACAGGCCCATCGGGAAGGGCGCGAAGCCCAGCATCGTGAAGAAACCCCAGTTGTAGAGCAGCGCGGTGATGCTCATGGTCAGCAGGCCGCGGTGCTTCAGGGCCTTGAGAGGGGCCAGCAGCGACGTGGGCTGCGCCGGCTTGGGCGTCTTGTCCAGCAGCACGAGGGTGGCGATGAGCGCGACCGCCATCAGGGTGGCGACGCCGAAGAACGGACCGCGCCAGGAGATGGTGCCGAGCAGGCCGCCCACGAGGGGGCCGGCGGCGATGCCGAGGCCCAGGGCGGCCTCGTAGAGGACGATCGCGCCGGCGAATCCGCCCGACGCCGAGGCGACGATGACCGCCAGCGAGGTGGCGATGAACAAGGCGTTGCCCAGGCCCCAGCCGGCCCGGAAGCCGACGATCTGGCCGATCGAGTCCGACGCCCCGGCGAGCGCGGAGAACACCACGATGATCGCCAGGCCGGTGATCAGGGTGCGCTTGGCGCCCAGCCGGCTGGAGGCCCAGTTGGTGCCGAGCATCGCGACGGCGGTGACGACCAGGTAGCTGGTGAACAGCAGGGTGACCTGGCTGGGCGTGGCGTCAAGCTGCTGGGAGATGGCCGGGAGGATCGGGTCCACCAGGCCGATGCCCATGAAACTGACGACACAGGCGAGGGCGACGGCGTAGACCGCCTTCGGCTGCTTGAACATGCTGGAACCGGCGGCAGAACTCACCGGGTCACCTCCGCTGGGGTCGAGGACCGGCGCAGCGCGTCGGCGAGTCGGGTCAGGGCAGGGGCGGCGTCGGCGATCCGCGGGCGTCCTGCGGATCGCTGCTCGGTGAGCCGGGTCGGCCCCGAGCCCGCCAGTCGGGTGAGCCTCGCCGCAGCGGTGCGGCTGAACCCGTCGCGGCGGGTGGTGAGGGCGCTCAGCCGGAGGACGAGGGCCTCGAGATCGGCGACGGGCAGGCTGCGTTGCACGTAAACAGTTGTACAACCCAACTATGTATGCGGCTAGTCGACCCTCAGAACCATGACGGGAACCACATCCGCCGCAGCCACTCCGCGTGCGACAGCGGCTCCCCGGTGAGCACGGGGTAGAAGAAGACGAAGGTGGCGGCGACCAGCGCGAGGTAGAGACAGACCGCCCCGAGGCCCACCTGACGCCGGAACGGGTCGGCGCCGGGCCGGCCGATGACGTCCTGCAGCGCGAGAGTCACCGCCAGTACGAAGAACGGCACGACCGGCGCCATGTAGAAGATGAACATCGTGCGCTCGGGGTTGATGAACCAGGTCAGCCAGCCCGCCGCGATCCCGACCGCGACCGTGATCGCTGCCGGATCCCGCCTCCCGACGACCCGCCAGATCAGCCAGAGCGTCGCCGGCGCGAACGCGAACCAGAGCGTCGGCGTCCCGATCATCAGGATGTAGCGGATGACCTGGCCACCGGCCGGGTCGGTGAGCCCCTGTGGGTTCCACAGCAGGATCGGACGGCCGTCGACCAGCCACGACCAGGGTCCGGACTCCCACGGGTGCGGTGTCGACAGGCCGTTGTGGAACCTCAGCCACTGGGCGTGCTCGTGCCATAGCGAGCGCAGTGCATCCGGAACGAAGCCGAACGCCGTGTCCGGGTGCTGCTGCGCCCAGGCCTTGCCCTGCGACGTCTCGCCGAGGAACCACCCGGTGAACGACGCCAGGTAGGTCAGCACCGGGACGGCGCCCAGCGCCCAGACCGCGCCCGGGAGACCGCGGCGCAGCACGGTGCGCGTGGGCCGCGGGACCCCGGCCTCCCGCCACGCCGCGCGGTCCCAGAACAGCGAGAGGACGGCGAAGAAGGCCAGGAACCAGATGCCGCTCCACTTCACCGCGCAGGCGCAGCCGAACAGGAAACCGGCCGCGATCCGCCAGCCGCGTGGGCCGAGCCGGAATCCGCTCGCCGGGACGTCGCTCATCGCCCGGACCCGTGCCCGTACGCGGTCCCGGTCGACGACCAGGCAGGCGACCGCGGCCACGACGAACACCTGCAGGAACGCGTCGAGCAGGCCGATCCGCGACAGGGAGAAGGAGAAGCCGTCGAGCGCCAGGAGCAGTCCGGCGACCAGGCCGAGCAGCGTGGAGCCGGTCAGCCGCCGCGCCAGCCGGGTCAGGATGACGACCGCCACCGCTCCGGCCACCGCGGACGGGAAACGCCAGCCGAAGGAGTTGTAGCCGAACAACTGCTCGCCGGCCGCGATCAGCAGCTTTCCCAGGGGCGGGTGGACGATGAAGGAGTAGCCGCGGTTGTACTCGAAACCCCAGGTCAGGATCTCGTGCGCCTCGGTCGGGTAGTACGCCTCGTCGAAGAGCTTGTCGCTCGGGTAGCTGATGCCCCAGAGCCGGCTGGCCAGGGTGACGACGCCGAGCACCGTCGCCAGCACCCATGACAACCGTCCGTCGTCCGGGAGTGGAGGGGTGCGGTCGCGCTGCGGGCGGGGGAGCGGCCACCGCCGGGACGGGCTGGGCGTCTCGGGTTCCCGAGGGCCCGGGTCCGCCCGCTCGGGTGCCAGCACCGCCATGCCGTCAGGGTAGGTGGACGGGCTGTGTGCCCCGCCGTGACAGGCTCTGCGTGACCGAGCTTGCGAGGTCACCGATGTGTGCAGCCGTCGCACGGGACCGACGAGCGCCAGCGAGGAGGAGCCCGTGATCGGTCGGCTGGTTCTCGGTGGCGCGCCTCTCGGGCAACCCGGCGACGTGGGCCCGCGGCTGCGCGAGGTGATGGCGTCGGCCGACGTGCTCGCCGTCGAGGACACCCGGCGCCTGCACCGGCTCGCCTCGGACCTCGGCGTCACGTTCACCGGGCGGGTCGTCACCTTTCACGAGTCGGTGGAGAAGGCGCGACTGCCGGGCCTGATGGCCGCGCTCGCCGACGGCGCGACGGTGCTGCTGCTCACCGATGCCGGCATGCCGTCCGTGTCCGACCCCGGCTACACGCTGGTGCGGGCGGCGATCGACGCGGGCATCCCGATCACCTCGGTGCCCGGGCCGTCGGCGGTGACCACGGCGCTGGCGGTGTCGGGCCTGCCGGTCGACCGGTTCTGCTTCGAGGGGTTCCTGCCGCGCAAGGCGGGGGAGCGCCGCTCTCGCCTCGCATCGCTGGCCGACGAGCGGCGCACGATGGTCTTCTTCGAGTCGCCGCACCGGCTTGCCGACGCCCTCGCCGACGCCGCGGCCGCCTTCGGTGACGCGCGCGAGGCCGCGGTCTGCCGGGAGCTGACCAAGACCTACGAGGAGATCCGCCGGGGTCCGCTGGTCGAGCTCGCGGCGTGGGCCGCCGACGGGGTGAAGGGCGAGATCACGCTGGTCGTGGGCGGCGCGCCCGAGCAGGTGGTGGAGCTCGACCCCGCGCGGCTGGCCGCTGCGGTGGCGGCGGAGGAGGCGGCGGGGGCCACGCGCAAGGACGCCATCCGCGCCGTCGTCGTCCGCACGGGGCTGCCCAGGCGCACCGTCTACGACGCCGTCCTCGCCAACAAGACCCCCCTGACGCCGGCTCCCTAGCCACGCGACTGTGCACCTGTCCACGTCATTCCGCCCGATTGACGTGGACAGGTGCACAACGGCCCGGCCTGTGGACAGCCGGAGCGGGTGGGCCCGGGATTCGGGCACGGTTTCGGCGTGCGTCCGGCGTTCGTTCCCGAGGATCTGCGCGCCGACGTGTTCCGCGGTGCTGCGGCGGTGCAGGCCGGGCTGTTGACCCGTCGACAGCTGGACGGACCCACGTGGCGTCGCCTGTTCCGCGATGTCTACGTCCACGCCGCTGTGCCGATCACCCACCATCTGCGCGCCGCCGCGG
>JAOPUS010000180.1 GCA_025963345.1 Blastococcus sp.
AACGGCAGGTCCGCGGCCTGGACCAGGTCGGCGACCCGGGTCGTGCGGCCGACCAGCTGCCGCACCGCCAGGACCAGCACGCCGATGACTGCCGGCCAGACGGGGGAGACCCCGACCAGCGAGGCGACGCCGAACCCGACGACGACGAGGCCCACGACGGCGACCGCGACTGCGGGCAGCGGCGGCACCGTCGTCACCGGCTCCCCGGCCGGTGTCGCGAGCTCGGCACGGAACAGCCAGCGAAGGACGGCGAACTCGACGGCCACCGCCACCAGCCACGGGGCCAGCATCAGCCCGGTGAAGTGCAGGAACGACAGCCCGGTCGCGGCGAAGGCGAGCAGGTTGGTCAGGTTCGACACCGGCAACAGCAGCGAGGCCGAGTTCGCGAGGTGTCCGGCCGCGTAGGCGTGCGGCAGGGGCGCCACCCGCATGTGCGCGGCCGTTGCGATCACGACCGGGGTGAGCAGGACGACGGTGGCGTCCAGGCTGAGCACCGCCGTCACCACGGCCGACAGGACGACGACGCGGGCCAGCAGCGCCCGCGCGGAACGGCCCGCGCGCTGCGCGGTCATGGCCGCCGCCCACGTGAACAACCCCTCGCGGTCGGCCAGGTGGGACAGCAGCAGCACGACGACGAGGAAGGCCACGGTGGGCGCGATGTCGCGGACGGCGCCCTCGGCCTCCGGTGCACCGACCGCGCCGACGAGCACCAGGAAGGCGGCACCGGGGAGCGCGACGGCGACCGGCGGGACCCGGGGGTGGGCGGCGGTCGCGGCGAGCAGCGTCGCGACCAGGACGATCCCGGAGACGCCGAGGGCGAGCAGGTCCGCCGAGCCGCCGGGAGGGAGCAGCACGGCGCCGACTCAGAGTCGGCCGGCGTCGATGACCCGGGCGAGGAACTGACGGGTGCGGGCCTCGACCGGGTCGCCGAGCACCTGCGCGGGCGGCCCGCACTCCAGCAGGACGCCCCCGTCGAGGAAGGCCACCGTGTCGGCGACCTGTCGGGCGAACCCCATCTCGTGCGTCGCCATCACGATCGTCATGCCCTGGGTAGCCACCTCCCGAACCACGGCGAGCACCTCGCCGACCAGTTCGGGGTCCAGTGCGCTGGTGATCTCGTCGAGCAGCAACACGCGCGGGTGCACCGCCAGCGCGCGGACGATCGCCACCCGCTGTTGCTGGCCGCCGGAGAGCCGGTCGGGGAACTCGTCGGCCTTGTCGCTCAGGCCGATGCGAGCCAGCAGCGCCAGCGCCTCCTCGCGCGCCTCGCCCTTCGAGCGGCCGTGCACGACGGTGGGCGCGAGGGTCACATTGTCCAGAACGGACAGGTGCGGGAAGAGGTTGTAGGCCTGGAAGACCACGCCCATCCGCCGGCGCACCCGGTCGGCGTCGATCCGCGGGTCGGTGATGTCCTCGCCGTCGAGGAGGACCTGGCCGTCGTCCACGGTCTCCAGCAGGCTGGCACACCGCAGCAGCGTGGACTTGCCCGAGCCGGAGCCGCCGATCAGCGCCACCACCTGGTGCTCGCCGATCGCGAGATCGACCCCGCGCAGGACGACGTTGTCGCCGAAGGCCTTGACCACGCCGCGCACCTCGAGCACGGGGGCGGGTGCTGCGCCCACTGGTGAGCTCGCCACCTCGCTCACAGGAGGCTCCCCGACTGCTGGCGGCGGCGGGCGCGGGCGGTCACGGCGTCGGCCAGTCGCGCCGACGGGATCGCGAGCAGCACGAACAGCAGCCCGGCGACGACGTAGGGCGTGAAGTTGAAGCTCTGCCCGACCAGGATCTGCGCCGACCGGACCGCGTCGACCGCGCCGAGCACCGAGATCAGACCGACGTCCTTCTGCAGGGCGACGAAGTCGTTGAGCAGGGCGGGGGTGACCGTCCGCAGCGCCTGCGGCAGGACGACGATCCGCATCGTCTGCCGGTGGTTCAGCCCGAGCGAGCGGGCGGCGGCGCGCTGGCTGGGGTGCACGGACTCGATGCCGGCGCGGAAGACCTCGGCGACGTAGGCGCCGTAGACCAGGACGATGGCCGCCGTCCCCAGGACGAAGGGGGAGGTGGGCATGCCCTGCAGACCGAGCGCGGGAAAACCGAACCCGACCAGGTACAGCACGATGATCAGCGGGATGCCGCGGAACAGGTCGACATAGGCGGTCGCGACGATGCGCAGCGGGGCGAACGCCGGGCCGCGGAGGCTGCGCGTCAGGGCCGCGAGCAGGCCGACGACCATGACGAGGAAGCCGCCGACAAGGAGCACCTGGAGGTTGAGCCACAGCCCCGCGCCGATCTCGGGCATTGACTCCCACGCGACGGTGGGGGAGAAGAACGTCGTCCGCACCCGTGGCCAGCCGGGTGCGCTGGTGACCACCAGGTAGGCGACCACCCCGAAGAGCAGGGTGGACAGCAGGGCCACCAGCGTCGAGCGCCGGGCCCGGCGTTGCCGCCAGGCCCGGCGGGAGAGTTCGAGTTCGCTGGGTGCCCCCAGAGCGACGCCGGGGGTCACCGGAGTCAGGAGAGGACGGGGGCGTCAGCGACCTCGGAGAGCCACTGCTGCTCGAGATCGGCGAGCGTGCCGTCCTCGCGGAGGGCGTCCACCGCCTGGCTCACGCAGTCGGTGAGGGGGCTGCCCTTCTCCAGGAGGAGGCCGAACTGGTCGCCCCCGTCGCCGGAGTTCTTCAGCTGGCCGACGATCACGCCGTTGTCGAGCTCAGCGGCGGTGATGAAGAAGGCGGTCGGCAGGTCGACCACGATCGCGTCGACCTGGCCGTTCTGGAGGGCCAGCTTGGCGTCGTCGTTGCTGTTGAAGACGACCGGGCCGGCGTCGGGGTCGATGACGTCGGTCAGGACCTGCAGGCTCGTGGTCGACACCTGGGCGCCGACCCGCAGGCCCTTGAGGTCGGCGACGCTCGTGACGCCGTCGGCCGCGGAACCGGCGGTGGTGATGACCGCCTGGCTCACGGAGTAGTACGGCGAGGAGAAGTCGACGGCTTGCTTGCGCTCGTCGGTGATGGAGAACTGGTTGATGTCGAAGTCGAACGGCCGCGCGCCGGGCTGGATGGCGGCGTTGAACGGCACCTGCGCCCAGGTCACCTGGTCCTTGGAGTACCCGAGCTGGTCGGCGACGGCGTAGGCGACGGCAGCCTCGAAGCCATTGCCGTTCTCCGGGTCGTCACCGGAGAACCACGGCTCGTAGGCGGGCTCGTCGGTCGCGATGGTCAGCGTTCCCGACTCCAGGGTCTCGAGGCTGTCGGCCGTGCAGTCCCCGCCACCCGACGAGCTGCTCGCCGCGTCGTTCGACTGGTCCTGAGGGGCGCAGGCGCTGGCGGCCAGTGTGGTGGCGGCGAGCACGGCGAGAGCGAGCGGGCGACGGCGCATCAGGTGAGTTCCTCGGGTCGGTGCTTGAACATCGAACGACCAGATCCTAGGGCGGCCGCTCAGGCGCGGAGGAACAGGTAGACCGAGACGGCGAGGCCGAACGCGACGATGAAGACGCGCAGGGGAGTGGCCGGGATCCGGGTGGCGATGTGAGCGCCGAGGAAGCCGCCGACCAGGCTGGCCGGGGCGGCCACGGCGACGACGGGCCAGTAGATCGGGCCGAACAACCCGAAGACGACGAGCGTCACGGTGGCGGTGACCGCCGAGAGCGCGGACTTCAAGGCGTTGGCGAGCTTCAGCCGGTGCAGCCCGATGCCGAGGACGCCGACCAGGATCACGCCCAGCGCGCCACCGAAGTAGCCGCCGTAGACCGTTGCGAGGAAGAGGGCGACGTACAGCCAGACCGGGTCGCGCCGGGGCCCCTCGTGCTCCTCCTTGCGGATCCACCGGGACAGCAGCGGCTGCACCGCGAGCAGCAGGCTCGCCAGCAGGACCAGGACCGGGACGACGACGTCGAACGCCTTGGACGGCGTCGTCAGCAGCAGCACGCTGCCCGCCGCCCCACCCAGGACGGCGACGACGCCGAAGCGGATCAACCGGCCCCGCTGGCCGGCGTACTCGGCGCGGAACCCGGCGACGCCGCCGAGGTACCCCGGCCACTGGGCCACCGAGTTGGTGACGTTCGCGGCGACCGTGGGGAGACCGAGCGCGACCAGGGTGGGGAAGAGGATCAGCGAGCCGCCGCCGGCGATCGAGTTGATGGCGCCGGCCACGAGGGCCACCCCTGCGGCGATGAGCAGGTCGACGGCGGACACGACCGGCGAGCCTACGGTGGGCGGATGCGGAAGCCGGGCGGGGCGATGGTGCTGGGAGCACTGTTGGGCGGATCGGGCGTGCTGCACCTGGTACGGCCGCGGACCTACGAGTGGCTGGTGCCGCCGGAGCTCGGATCGGCGCGCTCGTGGGTGACCTCGACCGGAGTGGCCGAGCTGGGCACTGCCGCGCTGCTCGCGGCCCCGGCGACGCGGCGGGCCGGGGGATGGGCTGCCGCCGGGCTGCTGCTGGCGTTCGTGCCGGCGCACCTGCACACGTTCCGGGTGATCCCGAGGAAGCCGGTGCCGATGGCGGTCGCGCTGGTCCGGCTGCCGCTGCAGGTGCCGCTGGTGCTCGGCGCCCTGCGGGTGGCCCGGTCCCGCTGAGATCGACAAGCCGGTACGCCGACAAGTCGACAAGTCGAGGATGACCGAGGTCTCCTCCGGTAACTGGTTGCATCGTGCACCGGAAGGGCATGGCGGATCCGTGCGCAAATGGCTCCCACTGGTCGCGATCTGCACCGGCACCTTCATGCTCCTGGTCGACGTCACGATCGTGAACGTCGCGCTGCCCGACGTCGCCACCGATCTGGGGACGACGTTCGGCCAGCTCCAATGGGTGGTCGACATCTACGCGCTCGCGCTGGCCGCCCTGGTGCTGGGCGCCGGCTCGCTGGCCGACCTCTACGGGCGCCGGAAGCTCTACCTGATCGGACTCGTGCTGTTCGCGCTCGCGTCCCTGGCGTCGGGGCTGGCGCCGAACGCCGGGGCGCTGATCGCCGCCCGCGGCCTGCAGGGCATCGGCGGGGCGATCATGTTCGCCACCACGATCGCGCTGATCAACACCAGTTACGACGGCCGCGACCGCGGCACGGCCTTCGGTGTCTGGGGTGCCGTCGTCGGGGCGTCGGCGGCGCTGGGCCCGATCCTCGGCGGCGCGCTGACCGAGCTGTCGTGGCGGTGGATCTTCTTCGTCAACCTGCCGGTCTGCGTGCTGGCGGTGGTGCTGACCATGACCGCGGTCGAGGAGGCCCGGCAGGCGCACGCGCCGCGGCCTGACGTGCCCGGCATTGCGCTGTTCACCCTCGGCGCGGGCTCGGTGGTCTTCGGTCTGGTCAGGGCCGCGGCCGACGGCTGGGGTCAGCCGGAGGCCGGGGGGCCGATCGCCGGTGGCCTGGCGCTCCTCGGCATCTGGGTCGCCGTCGAGCTGCGGCGCCGGGCCCCGATGCTCGACGTCCGCCTGTTCCGGTCCCGCTCGTTCACCGGGATCATGCTGGGGGCGCTGCTGCTCAACGGGGCGGCGTTCGCGGAGCTGATCTACACCTCGCTGTGGCTGCAGTCGATCGGCGGGCTGTCGCCGCTGCAGACCGGCTGCGTGTTCATCCCGCTGTCTGCACTGAGCTTCGGCGTGGCCGGCGCCGGCGGGCGTTACCTGCAGACGCTGCCGCCGCGGTTCGTCCTCGGTGGCGGGCTGCTGCTGATCGGTGCCGGCGGCCTGCTCATGGCCATGGTCGATGCGACCTCCACGTGGCGGGTGCTCGTCGCCGGGCTGGCGGTGCTGGGGGCGGGTGTCGGCATGGCCAACCCGACGCTGGCGTCGGCGGCATTGGCCGCCGTCCCCCGGGAGCGCAGCGGCATGGCGTCGGGTGCGGTCAATACGGCGCGGCAGCTCGGATTCGCCGTCGGGGTGGCGGTGCTCGGCACCGTGTTCACCACCGGCGCGGCCTCGGCGCTGCGGGGCGCCGGTGCCCCCGACCCCTCCGGGCTGGCCACGGCGCTGTCGGCCGGTCAGGCGCCGAAGATCCTGGCCGCGGCCGACCCCGGCGCACGCGAACAGCTGGCCGACGTCCTGGCCTCGGGGTATGCCGACGGCCTGCGGGACGTGTTCCTCGCTTGCGGCGTCGCCGGCATCGTCGGCGGGCTCCTCGTGCTGTGGCTGGTGCGGGCCGCCCCACCCGGCACGAGCGCCGAGCGCGCCGAGTCGGCCGAGCCCGAGCCGGCCGCTCACTGAGCTGATCGCCGATTCTCGACCACACCCGTAGTCGGGCGGCAGACTGCCGGAATGCCGACGACCCCGATGCCCGACGACTGGCAGCGTGCCCTGGTCGTCGCGGCGCACCCGGACGACATCGAGTACGGCCTGGCTGCTGCGGTCGCGGTGTGGACGGCGGCCGGCAAGGAGGTCCACTACCTGCTCGCCACTCGTGGCCAGGCGGGCATCGCGGGCATGCCGCCGTCAGAGGCGGGCCCGTTGCGCGAGGCCGAGGAGCGGGCATCGGCCGCCGTCGTCGGAGTGAGCGAGGTGGAGTTCCTCGACCAGCGGGACGGCGTCCTCGTCGACGGGCCGGAGCTTCGGCGGGACCTCGCCGGCGGGATCCGTCGGCACCGGCCGGAACTGGTCGTGACGACCTACGGCGGGGACACCTGGTCCCAGCCCGGGGTCACCCCGGCGGCGCTGAACTCGCCGGATCACCGTGCGCTGACGCGCTGCGTACTCGACGCGGTCGGGGACGCCGCCAACGAGTGGATCTTTCCGGACCTGGCGGAGGAGCCGTGGACGGGCGTGCAGTACATCGCCGTACAGGCGATGGGGGATCCGCCGCACACCATGGACGTCAGCGGAGGGGTCGAGGCGGCGGTCGCGTCGCTCAGCGAGCATCGCCGGTACCTGGAGCGGCTGTCCGACGTGCCCGTCG
>JAOPUS010000182.1 GCA_025963345.1 Blastococcus sp.
CCGAGCACGCGCTGGAAGTCCGCGAAGCGGCGCACCCCGAAGAACGCCTCCCGCAGGACGAGCAGGCTCCACTTCTCACCGACGACGGCCAGCGTCCCGGCGACGGAGCACCGGGAGCGGTCCCACAAGGCTTCGTTCACGACCCCAGCATAGAACTCCTGGGTTCACTTGACGAACCTAACCGGAAGGAGCACAGTTCGTTCAACGAACCCAGGAGGCCGGAGTGGACATCGCCGTCGCGACGAGGCCCGTGCAGCCCGACGACCGGCTGTTGTTCCGGCGACTGTGGCGGCGGTTGTCCCCCGACACGGTCTACCGCCGGTTCCACGCCCCGCTGCACGGCCTCCCGCCGGAGGCCGTCGAACGGCTCGTGACCGTCGACCACGACCTACGCGAGGCCGTGGTGGGCCTCGTCGGCGGGGAGGTCGTCGGCGTCGCCCGATACGACCGCTCCCCCGCCGACCCCGCGACCGCCGAGTTCGCGATCGTCGTCGAGGACGCCTGGCAGGGCGTCGGCCTGGGCCGCCAGCTCCTGGTGGAGCTCGTCGACCTGGCCGCCGACCGGGGCGTGCGCCGGCTGACGGCGACGGTCCAGCAGGACAACGACCGCGTGATCGGCCTCATCCGGCGCCTGCTCCCGGGCTCCGTCTTCACGCCCGATCTGGACGTGTTCACCGTCGCGAGCCCACTCCGCCGGGCGTCGTCCCCGGTGCTCACCGCAACCCACCGCTGAAACCGGAAGGACCCGCCATGACCAGTCTCCGCACCGTGCTCGCCCGGCGTCGCTCGATCCGAGCCCATCTGCGGGAGGAACGCGCGCTGCAGCGGGCGTTCGCCATGGCCCCCACACTGGAGTCCGCGCACGAGATCGCCGCACTCGCCGCCCGCCGCTGACGGCGCACCGAGTTCGCGGGGCCGGCGCACCCGCCGGTCGGGTCCGCTGCGCCGCAGGCCACGATGAGCCATGCTCGCCACCCTGCTCGACGCCGTCCGTGAGATCCGCCTGACCGAGGTGCCCGATCCCGAGGTCCACCACCCCACCGACGCCGTCGTCCGGGTGACCGCCGCCTGCATCTGCGGCTCCGACCTGCACCCTTACCGCGGGACCGCGCCGACCGCCTTCCCCAAGCGCATCGGCCACGAGTTCGTCGGGGTCGTGGAGGCCGTCGGCTCGGGAGTGCAGACCCTTGCGGTCGGCGACCGGGTGATCGCCCCCTTCGCCATCAGTGACGGCACCTGCCGACACTGCCTGCGCGGACTGCCGACGTCCTGCGAGCACGGGTCCTTCTGGGGTGCGCCGGACCGGACCGGTGTGCTCGCCGACGGCGGACAGTCCGAGTTCGTCCGGGTGCCGCTGGCCGACGGCACGCTCGTCCGCGCCAACGGCGCGGCGGAGGACCTACTACCCGACCTGCTGGCGCTCACCGACGTGATGGGCACCGGGCACCACGCCGCGGTGTCGGCGAGGGTCGCCCCCGGGGACACCGTCGTCGTGGTCGGTGACGGCGCGGTCGGCCAGTGCGCCGTCCTGGCCGCCCGGCGGCTCGGCGCCGAACGGGTCGTGATGATGAGCCGCCACCCGGAGCGCCAGGGGATGGCCCGCGCCATGGGCGCGACCGACATCGTGGACCAGCGTGGGGACGACGGCGTCGCCGCCGTCCGGGAGCTGCTGGGCCCCGACGGGGCGGATGCCGCACTGGAGTGCGTGGGCTCGCAGGAGTCGATGGCCCAGGCGGTCGGGGTGGTGCGCCCCGGGGGCCGGCTGGGTTGCGTGGGCGCCCCGTTCGGCCAGCTGCCGCTGGGTGCGATGTTCGCCAAGAACGTCGGCTACGCCGGAGGCGTGGCGCCGGTGCGCGCCTATCTGCCCGAGCTGCTGGCCGACGTGCTCGCCGGCGACCTGCGCCCCGGGCGGGTCTTCGACCAGGAGCTGCCGCTGGCCGAGGTGGCCGAGGGCTACCGGGCCATGGACGAGCGCCGGGCGGTCAAGGTGCTCCTGCGGCCGTGAAGACCGGCACGCCGGGCCCCTTCCCTTCCGGGCCGCCGACTGATCTGCTCAGGCCATGTCGTCACCTCTCCCGGAAGCCGTTCCACTTCATCCGCTGCTCGACCTGACCGGTCGCGTCGCGGTGATCACGGGAGGGGGGACGGGCATCGGCGCCCGCACCGCCCACCTGCTGGCCGAGCACGGGGCCGACGTCGTCCTCGCCGGGCGCAAGCCCGGGCCGCTGGAGGAGACCGCCGCGAGCGTCGTGGCGACCACCGGCCGCCAGGCCATCGTGGTCCCGACGGACGTCCGGAAGGCCGACGACGTCCAGGAGCTCGTGCGCCGGGCCGTCGAGCACTACGGGCGACTGGACATCCTGGTCAACAATGCCGGCGGCGCCTACATGTTCCCGCTCAAGGACACCCCGCCCGACCGCTGGGCCAACGCCGTCGACCTGAATCTCACCTCGGCGTACCTCTGCTCCTGGGCGGCCCTCCCCCACCTGCTGGAGTCGCCGGCGCCGGCCATCGTCAACATCTCCTCCGCCGCGGGGGTGCAGGGAGTGAAGGGCGGCGCTGCGTACTCGGCGGCGAAGGCGGGCCTGCAGATGTTCACGCGCGTGGCCGCCGCCGAGTGGGGCCCGCGCGGCGTCCGCTGCAACGCCATCGCCGTGGGCGGCGTGGCCTCGGAGGGGGCCGTGCGCTCCTGGGCTCGCTTCGGCGAGACCCCCGAGACGATGGGCGGGCACGTGGCGCTCCGGCGCGTCGGGTACCCCGCCGACATCGCCCAGGGGGTGCTGTTCTTCGTCAGCCCGATGAGCGGCTGGGTGAGCGGGCAGACGCTCCCGATCGACGGCGGCCCGATCCTCGCCGGCGGCATGACCGACGAGGCGCTGTGGGCGGAGGACTGATCGACCGGGCCACCGTCGCCGACCGCATCGCCCGGTTCCCCCGGCAGGCGGCGGATCGCCCGGACCTGAAGCAGGCGGCTGTCGCGGTCTGCCTGACCGAGGACGGCGGCACGCTGTCCCTGCTGGTGACGCGCCGCTCCGCCGGGCTGCGTGCCCACGCCGGTCAGTGGGCCCTGCCGGGCGGGCGGCTCGACCCGGGCGAGACCGCCGCCGAGGGCGCACAGCGCGAGCTCGACGAGGAGGTGGGGCTGCGCCTGGACGGCTCGGCCGTCCTCGGGCTGCTCGACGACTACGTGACGCGGTCGGGCTACGTCATGACGCCCGTGGTCTGCTGGGCGGGTGTGACCGGCGCCCTGTCCCCCGCCGAGGACGAGGTCGCGGCGGTCCACCACGTGCCACTGGCCGACCTCGACGTCGAGCCGCGGTTCATCCGCATCCCGGAGTCGGACGCACCCGTGATCCAGCTGCCGTTCCTCGGCGGGCACGTGCACGCGCCGACCGCCGCCATCCTCTATCAGTTCTGCCAGGTCGCCTGCCGCGGGCTCGACACCCGGGTCGCACATCTCGAGCAGCCGGTGTTCGCCTGGCGCTGACCCGCCTGCGCCCGTTCAGCGGGCCAGGCGGGCCTCGACGAAGCGGGCACTCTCCCGTTCCAGGTGCCGCGGCAGGTCCAGGACGTCGCCGTCGTTGAGGTTGGCCTTCATCGCCCGGACGACGTGCGCCGGAGCCGCCGCGAGCCGCTCGGCCAGCGCGACCGCTCGCGGCAGGAGCTGTTCGGCCGGGAACACGGCGCCGACCAGCCCGATGCGCAGGGCCGTGTCCGCGTCGATCCGCTCGTCGGCGAGATAGAGCTGTCGGGCCAGACCCGGCCCGACCACCCGGGGCAGTGTCCACGTGCCGCCGTAGTCACCCGGCACACCGGCGGAGAGGAACGCCGTCTTGA
>JAOPUS010000205.1 GCA_025963345.1 Blastococcus sp.
TGCGGCCGGTCACCAGGGCACCGATGCCGGTCAGCACTCCGAGAACGATGAAGACGGCGAAGAGCGGGCGGCCGGTGACGATCCAGAGGACGACACCCGCCAGGACGACGAACGCGGTGAGCACCCAGGCGGCCTTGAGGGCACCGTTCATGCGGCACCCTCCGTCGTCGCGGCCCGGGCGGCGAGCTGATCGAGGAACCCGCGGTCGCCGCGCTCGTCGGTCAGCGCGGCCTCCAGCGCGGCGGCCACCCGGTAGCAGCGGTCGTCGGCGAGGGCCGGGGCCATGATCTGGAACCCGACCGGCAGACCCTCGGACAGACCGCACGGCACCGAGATGGCCGGCACCCCGGCCAGGCTCGCCGGCAGCGTGCACAGGTCCGCGGCGTACATGGCGATCGGGTCGTCGACCCGGGCGCCGAGCGGGAAGGCGACGGTCGGCGTCGTGGGGCTGACCAGTACGTCGACGCCGTCGCCGTTCCGTCCGTCCCACGCGGCCGAGAAGTCGCGGCTGATCAGCGTGCGCACCTTCTGCGCCTGGCCGTAGTAGGCCTCGTAGTAGCCGCTGGAGAGCGCGTAGGTGCCGAGGATGATCCGGCGCTTGACCTCGGGGCCGAAGCCCTGCTCGCGGGTGAGCGCCATGACCTCGTCGAGGTCCCGGGCGCCGTCGTCCCCCACTCGCAGTCCGTACCGGACGCCGTCGAAGCGGGCCAGGTTGGACGACGCCTCGCTGGGGGCGATCAGGTAGTACGCGGCCAGCGCCAGGTCGAACGCCGGACAGGAGATCTCACGGAC
This sequence comes from Blastococcus sp., assembly GCA_025963345.1. Classification (GTDB taxonomy): domain Bacteria; phylum Actinomycetota; class Actinomycetes; order Mycobacteriales; family Geodermatophilaceae; genus Blastococcus_B. Next base: position 793 of record JAOPUS010000205.1, read on the forward strand.
CTCGGCACCCATGGCCTCCAGCCGGGCGACAGCGGCGCCGAAGCTGGTGAGGACGCCGTCCTCGTACCCGTCGGCGTGCCCCTCGCCGCCGAGCTCGCGGACGACGCCGACCCGGAGGCCGGCCAGGCTCCCCTCCGCGCCGCGGCGGGCCGCTTCGGCGAGGACCGGCAGGGGCGCGTCGATGCTGGTGGAGTCCAGCGGGTCGTACCCGCCGATCGCCTCGTGCAGCAGCGCTGCGTCGAGCACGGTGCGGGCCATCGGGCCGGCCTGGTCCAGGCTCGAGGAGAAGGCGATGAGGCCGTACCGGGAGACTGAGCCGTAGGTCGGCTTGTGCCCGACCAGCCCGGTGAGCGCCGCGGGCTGGCGGATCGAGCCGCCGGTGTCGGTGCCGATGGCCCACGGCGCGAGGCCGCCGGCGACCGCTGCCGACGAGCCGCCCGAGGAACCGCCCGGGATCCGCTGCGGGTCCCAGGGGTTGCGGGTGACGCCGTAGGCGGAGTTCTCGGTGGAGGAGCCCATCGCGAACTCGTCCATGTTCGTCTTGCCCAGCAGGACCGTGCCCGCCGCCTTGAGCCGGGCGGCCACCGTCGCGTCGTACGGCGGCTTCCAGCCCTCGAGGATCTTCGAGCCGCTGGTGGTGGGCACGCCCTCGGTGACGACGACGTCCTTGAGCGCGATCGGGATGCCGGTGAGGCCTGTGCCCCGGGTGCCGGCGGAGTCCATCTCGGCTGCCCGCGCGAGTGCGGCCTCGGGGTCGACGTGCAGATAGGCGCCCAGCTCGCCGTCGGCCGCAGCGATGCGGTCGAGGTAGGCCCGGGTGACGTCGACCGACGTCGCCCCGTCGGCCAGTGCGGCCTGCAGTTCGTCGACGTTCATCGACGGAACGTCACTCACGCCTCCTCCTGCAGGATCCGCGGCACCCGGAACCGACCGTCCTCGGCGGCCGGGGCACCGGCGAGCACCACGTCGCGGGGCAGGCTCGGGCGGGCGACGTCCGGACGGACGACGTTGGTCATCGGCACCGCGTGAGTGGTCGGCGGAACGTCCTCGACCGCGGCCTTCCCCACCTGCGCAACGGCGTCGAGCACGGCGGCCAGCTGATCGGCGAAGAGGTCGAGCTCCTCGTCGGTCACCGCCAGCCGGGCGAGGTGCGCCAGGTGCGCCACCTCGTCACGGGAGAGTTGACCCTTCCGGGAGAGCGTGCTCATGCTGGGGCGGGACTCCACTTCGGCGGTGCGCGACGGCTCGGTTCTCGGCCGGTGACGTGACCAGGCCACTCTACGTGGCACCGTTCGGGGTCCTCCCCGCCGAACCGGCGTGAGAGGCTGCACCCATCGCGATCGACGGAGATCGGCCCGCACTTCGAGGACGACCCGGAGGAACCGTGTCCTATCTCCTGCGCCTGGTGGTGCCCGACCGGCCCGGCATCCTGGGGGCGGTAGCCACCGCGCTCGGCGACGCCGGCGTCGACATCGTGTCCGTGGACGTCCTCGAGCGCGGCCAGGGCGTGGCCGTGGACGACGTCGTGGTGGAGCTCCCCCCCGACCGGCTGCCCGACAGCCTCATCACCGCCGCCCAGGCCGTGCCCGGCGTGACGGTGGAGTCCCTGCGGCCGTTCGCCGGGCCGCTCGACACCCACCGCGAGCTGGAGCTGCTCGAGGGGCTGGCCCGTGCCGCAGAGGGCACGTCGGCCAAGCTGCTCGCCGCCGAGCTGCCCCGGGTCTTCCACAGCGGCTGGGCGGTCGTCCTGGAGGCTGCGGGCGACGGCTGTGAGGTGGCCGCAGCCTCCGACGCGGCACCGACGTTCGACGGCGTGACGCTGCCCTGGATGCCGCTGCACGCACCGGCGCTGCTGCCCAGCGAGGCCGACTGGCTACCGGAGCGCTGGCGAGAGATGGCGCTGGAGATGATGGCGTCGCCCTACGGCGGCCCCGGCTGCGCGGTCGTGCTGGGCCGCTCCGGCGGTCCGGCGTTCCGCCGCTCGGAGCTGCTGCGGCTGGTGCACCTCACCGGCATCGCCACGACGGTCGCCTCGCTGCCCCCCGACTGACCTCAGTCGGAGCCGTCGCCGATCGTCGCGACCTCGCGGGCGGCGTCCGGGCCGTCCTCGAGCAGGACCCGGAGGCCGTCGTCGTCGAGGACCGGCGCCTTCACCTGCACGGCCTTGTCGTACTTGCTCCCGGGATCGGTCCCGACCACGACGAAGCCGGTCTTCTTCGACACCGAGCCGGTGACCTTGCCGCCGCGCTCCTGGATCGCCGCGATGGCCTGGTCGCGGCTGTAGTCGCGCAGCGAACCGGTCACGACGACGGTGACGCCGGTCAGCGGGCCGGGCGGGGCGTCCTCCCCCGCGTCGGCCATCCGGACGCCGGCGGTGCGCCACTTCTCCACGACGTCGCGGTGCCAGTCGACGCCGAACCAGTCGCGCACCGAGGCGGCGATGGTCGGGCCGACGCCGTCGGCCGCCGCGAGCTCCTCCTCGGTGGCGGCCATGATCCGGTCCATCGAGCGGAAGTCGCGGGCCAGCGCCTGCGCGGCGGTGGGCCCGACGTGCCGGATCGACAAGGCCACCAGCACCCGCCAGAGCGGGACATCCTTGCGGGTCTGCAGGTTGACCAGCAGCTTCGCTCCGTTGGCGGAGAGCCGGCCGTCCTTCTTCGTGAAGAACGACGAGCGGGAGAGCTTCTCCTCGTCGAGGAAGAAGATGTCGCCCTCGTCCTCGAGCAGGTGGCTCTGCAGCAGCGCGATCGCCGCCTCGTAACCGAGGTTCTCGATGTCGAAGGCACCGCGGCCGGCGACGTGGAACACGCGCTCCCGCAACTGCGCCGGGCACGACCGGGCGTTGGGGCAGCGGATGTCGGCGTCACCCTCCTTCTCCGGCCGCAGCTCGGTGCCGCACTCCGGGCAGTGCGTGGGCATGACGAACTCGCGCTCGGAGCCGTCCCGCGCCGCCACCACTGGGCCGAGCACCTCGGGGATCACGTCGCCGGCCTTGCGGATGACCACGGTGTCGCCGATCAGGACGCCCTTGCGCTTGACCTCCGAGGCGTTGTGGAGGGTGGCCAGCTGCACGGTCGAGCCGGCCACCTTGACCGGTTCCATGAAGGCGAACGGGGTGATCCGGCCGGTCCGGCCCACGTTCACCCGGATGTCGAGGAGCTTGGTCGTCGCCTCCTCCGGGGGGTACTTGAACGCGATCGCCCACCGGGGCGCGCGCGAGGTGGAGCCCAGCCGCCCCTGCAGCGCGTACTGGTCGACCTTGACGACGACGCCGTCGATCTCGTGCTCGACCGAGTGCCGCTGCTCCCGGTAGTGCTCGATGAACTCCCACACCCCTGGCAGATCGTCGACCACCCGATACCGGTCGCTCACCGGCAGGCCGAGCTCGCGGAGGCGGTCGTAGGCCGCCGACTGCCGGTCGGGCCCGAAGCCGCGGTGCGCGCCCAGCCCGTGGACGACCAGCCGGAGGGGCCGGGACGCGGTGACGCGGGGGTCCTTCTGACGGAGCGAGCCGGCGGCGGCGTTGCGGGGGTTGGCGAACGGCGGCTTGCCCTGCTCCACCATGCCGGCGTTCACGTCGGCGAACGCGGCGACCGGGAAGTAGATCTCGCCACGGACCTCCAGCAGCTCCGGCACGTCGTCCCCCGTCAGCTGCTGCGGGACGTCGGCCATCGTCCGGACGTTGGCGGTGACGTCCTCCCCTGTCGTCCCGTCGCCGCGGGTCGCAGCGCGGACCATGCGCCCGCGCTCGTAGACGATGGCGACCGCGACCCCGTCGACCTTGAGCTCGCACAGGTAGACCGCGCCGGCGGCACCCTCCCGCTCGACACGGGAGGCCCAGGCCGACAGCTCGTCGCTGGAGAAGGCGTTGTCCAGGCTCTGCATCCGCTCCAGGTGCTGGACCGGCGAGAAGGTGGCCGTGAAGCCGCCGTTGACCTTCTGGCTCGGCGACTCGGGGGTCACCAGCGCGGGGTGGGCCTCCTCGATCGCCTTGAGCTCGCCCATCAGCTCGTCGTACTGGCCGTCGCTGACCAGCGGCTCGTCCCGGACGTAGTACGCGAAGGCGTACCCGTCGAGTTCCTCGGACAGGTCGCGGTGCCGGGTGCGGGCGTCGTCGGGGACCTCGGTCAGGTCCTCCCGGTCGCCGGTCGCGGCGACCTGCGGCTCGTCCAGCTCGGCTTCGGTGCTCACACGGGAACGGTATCCACCCGGTGCGACAGCGAATCGACCGTTCCCCGTACGGGTCACTCCGGCTGGAGGTACTTCGCCGCCTCGCGCACGTGGGCCATCGCCGCACGGGCGTAGCCGGGGGTCGCCCCGGCGAGGCCGCACGAGGGGGTGAGCGTGACGGCAGCGGGAAGCTGCTCGGCCGCGAAGCCCATCTCCCGCCACCAGGCCTGCACCCGCGAGGCCGTCGCCCGTGGCGCCGGCAGCAGGATGTCGGTACCGGGCACGACGCCGGGGAACAGGTGGGTGCCGGCCTCGACCGCGGTCCCGACGGCGTCGAGGTCCTGGACGAGCCCCAGGTCGAAGGAGAGCCCGGCGGCCCCGGCCGCGCGGAAGAGGTCCATCGGCATGCGCGACGCGCAGCAGTGCAGCACCACCGGGACGGCGAGCCGCCGCACCAGGTCGGCAAGCTCCTGCTCGACCACGGTCGACTCGACGGCCGCCAGCTTGCCGAAGCCGCTCACCGAGGGCAGCCCGCCCTGCAGGACGGCGGGAAGGGAGGGCTCGTCGAGCTGGACGAGCACGGTGGCGCCGGGCACGCGGGCGGAGACTGCGGCCACGTGCGCGACGAGGCCCTCGGCGAGGGACTGCGCCAGGTCGCGGCGGGCACCCGGGTCGACGACGGCCCGGTCGCCGCGGGTGCGCTCGAGCCCGGCGGCCAGCGTCCAGGGCCCGGCCGCCTGCAGTTTCAGCGGACCGTCGTAGCCGCCCGCGACCTCGTAGAGGGCGTCGAGGTCACGCTCGAGGAACTCGCGTGCCCGGCGCTGGTCGACACCGGGCCGCGGGACCAGGCGCCAGCCGGCGGGCGTCAGGTCGAAGGCGAGGTCGACCAGCAGCGCCGCGCTCCGGCCGATCAGATCGGCCCCGGGCCCGCGGTCGGGGAGCTCGGGTAGGTGGGCGAAGCCCGGCAGCTCACCGACCACGAGCCGGACGGCCTCGGCCGGGTCGGTGCCGGGCAGGGATCCGACGCCTGAGGCCGGCCCCCACGGTATGGGAACCGGCCTCGGGTGTTCAGTGCTGTCCGGGTCGTTCAAGGAGGCCACGACGGCGACGGTAGACCGCCGCGGCTCCGATCAGCCCATCTGTCAGCGGCCGCCGCGCAGCCAGGCGAGCAGTTGCGTGACGAACTTCGTGAACACGGCCTTCACGTCGGAGCCGACGGCGCCCAGCATGAAGCTGGTCGAGGCGAACTCGCCCGACCTGCTGGTGAGCGTCACCGTCTGTTGGCCGGCCGGCAGGTCGGCCGGCACCCGGAACGCGATGCCCACAGCGCCCGTGCCGTCGGCCGTGCCGGTGCCCAGCACCCGGCCGCTCGCCAGCGTCGCCGTGACCGGCTGGCTCGGCGCGAACTTCGTGCCGGTGACGGTCACCGATGCGCCGCGGGTCGGCTTGGCTTTGCTGATCGCCGCCGTCGCGTCGCAGTCCTGGCCCTTGGCTGTCGGGCCGCTCAGCCCACTCATCGCATCCACGGTCGTCGGCTGCGTCGGAGGCGTCGATTCGACGTCCCCCGGGTCCACCGTCCATCCGCTGGTGGTGACCCCGGCTGAATGGTTCGCCGGAGGCGGCGACACGGGGGAGTGCTTCGTGAAGTAGTCCACGAACGTATCGACGTCCAGCGGTCCGGTCACCGGGCCTGCTCCCCGCCGAAAGGCGGTGAACTCGTCCCCTCCTCCGATGAGGAAGGAGTTCGCCGCGACCCGGTAAGAGGCATCCGCCTCCACGACAGCGGCGGCCCCGGGGCCAGACCCGTCGGCGTCGAGCATGATCGACGCCGGGTTCACCCGATCCCCGTAGTCCCGCCCCAGGTCGTACTCGTAGCTGAGGTTGTCGGACGTCCCCAGCATGAGCCGGGTGCCCCGACTCTGATCCTCCTGGAACTGCTGCTCCAGGATCGCGCGGATGTCAGACCCCCTCAGCGTGATCGCGTTGACGGTGTTGCTGAACGGCTGGACGTTGAACAGTTGGCGGAAGGTCTGCTGACCTTCAGTCAGATCGGCCCGTACCCCACCGGGGTTCATGAAGGCGAGCACCGGATCGCCAAGGGTGGGGTCGGCCTGCGCACCCTCGAGCTGAGACTGCGCCAGGAGGTTGCCGAGCGACGTCTCCACACTCCGAGTGCTCCGCCCCCCGATGGGCGCGGTCGTCGAGCCCGCCGGCTGGTTGCCGACAGCGGCGGCACGGCCGTTCCAGTAGTCCACGATCGATGCGACGCCGTCGTCCGTCGCCTTCCGGTCCACGACGACGTTGTCAGCCCGGTAGGCAGCACAGAGTCGGTCGACGTCACCGGTTCGCCCGTCCACGACCAGACGGATGTCCGTGAGCAGTCGGCCGTAGTAGCCCGCCTGGGTCACCAAGCGCGGCTGGCCGGCAGAGTCCGTGAGCATGCAGTCGTAAGCCTGGTGGCTGTGCGCACTGATGATCAGATCCACCGCCGGCGAGGACTCGTTGTTGATGCCCACGACCGGCCCGCTGAGACGAGCGCAGCCGTCCGGGCCGGCGGAGTCGGCGCCGATGTTGCTGCCCCCCTCGTGGACGAGCACGCCGATCGCCTCGACACCCACGCCCTGGAGCACCGGAACCCAGTCGTTGACCGCCTCGGCCTCGTCGACGAACGTGACGTCGGCGATACCGGCGGGGGCAACGATCGTCGGCGTGGTGTCGGTGACGACGCCGATGAGGCCGAACTTCTTACCACCGCCGATGTCGAAGACCTGGTACGGCGGAAGCATCGGCTCGCCGGTCTCCTTCGAGATGACGTTCGCCGCGAGGTACGGGAAGTCAGCGCCGTCGAAGGCGTGCGCGCCCTGCCCGAAGCAGCCGTCGGTGCCTGGAGTAACGCCGTCACAGGCCCCGATGTCGTCGCTGTAGGCGCCGTCGGTAGCCGCCGAAATGCGACGCAGCTCGTCGGTGCCCCGGTCGAACTCGTGGTTGCCCACAGCCGACACATCAAGCCCCATCTTGTCGAGGACCTCGATGGTCGGCTCGTCCTTGAAGATGCTGGACTCGAACGAGGACGCGCTCACCAGGTCACCGGCGCCGACGAACAGTGAGGCCTGGTCCGTGCCACCGCTGTCGAGGAACGCCTTCCGCGCGACGTTGGCCGTCCCCGCCACGTACCGGGAGCCCCCGACGGTGAGGACGACGTCGTCCGACGTGCCGTAAGTGGCGTCCGGACCGGGGTCGGTCAGCTGGGCGTCGCGGTCGTTGCTCGGTCCTGGCGAGAGACGGCCGTGGAAGTCGTTCATGGCCAGCAGCTGGACAGGGATGTCGGCCTTGGGGGCGGGCGCCTTGGGGACTGCGGACGCCGTGGCCGGCAGGCCTACGACGACCGACGCCGCGAGAGCGACGGCGACGGCGAGGCGCGTTCTGCGCAAGGGGGCCTCCAGAGGACATGCGGGAACAGGCCACCCCTCGGGGCGGCCTGTCGGCGGCGTATTCGTGAGCCGAGCTCAGCTGTCCACGCTCGGGAAGCGGCTCCTGAAAAAGTTAGCCGCTGCGGCGGACGAATCCAAGAGCTAGTGACGAACCGTTTCTTCACGTTCACACGCCGTCTCCACGGCGGCCTGTCCGAGGACACGATCGCCCCGCTGTGCGTCCGGCTCGTAGAGCACCGCGGACTGCCCGGGTGCGACTCCGCGCTGCTCCTCGGCGAGCGTGATCCGCAGCCCGCCGTCCTCGCCAGGCGCCACCTCGCACGCGACCGGCGCAGCGTGCGCGCGCAGCTGCACCTGGGCGGCGAACGGCATCTCGGGCGCCGGCCCGGTCCACGTCGGGACGCCGGTCCGCACCTCACCGATCCCGGCCAGGTCCTGCGTGCCGATCGTCACCGTCCGGCTCACCGGCTCGATGCCGAGGACGTAGCGCGGCCGCTGGTCACCGACCGTGACCCCGAGCCCCTTGCGCTGCCCGACGGTGAACCCGTAGGTCCCGTCGTGCTCCCCGACCGTCGCCCCGGTCGCCGCGTCGACCACCGGACCGGGCCGGCTGCCGAGCTTGCGGGCCAGGAAGCCCCGGGTGTCGCCGTCGGGGATGAAGCAGATGTCGTGCGAGTCCGGCTTGGTCGCCACCGCGAAGCCCCGCTCGGCGGCGATCTCCCGGACCCGGTCCTTGGTCATCGACCCCAGCGGGAACATCGCCGAGGCCAGCTGGTCGGGCCGCAGCACCCCGAGGACGTAGGACTGGTCCTTGGCCGCGTCGACCGAGCGGCGGAGCTGCCCGTCGGCCAGCCGGGCGTGATGGCCGGTGACGACGGCGTCGAAGCCCAGCGCCTGCGCCCGGTCCAGCACCGCGGAGAACTTGATCTTCTCGTTGCAGCGCAGGCAGGGGTTCGGCGTCCGGCCCGCGGCGTACTCGGCCACGAAGTCGTCGACGACGTCCTCGGTGAACCGCTCGGCGAGGTCCCAGACGTAGAAGGGGATGCCGAGCTCGTCGGCGACCCGGCGGGCGTCGTGCGCGTCCTCGACGCTGCAGCACCCCCGGGCGCCGCTGCGCAGCGTCTGCCGGTCCGGCGACAGGGCCAGGTGGACGCCGGTCACGTCGTGTCCTGCCTGGACCGCGAGTGCGGCGGCGACCGCGGAGTCCACTCCCCCGCTCATCGCGGCAAGCACCCTCATCGCCGGTTCATCCCGGCCCGCCGTGCGCGCTCGACCACCGGGCCGATCACCTCGAGCACCGCGCCCACGTCGGCGTCGGTCGAGGTGTGACCGAGGCTGAAGCGCAGCGAGCTGCGGGCGCGGTCGGTGTCGGCGCCGGTCGCCAGCAGGACGTGGCTGGGGCGAGCCACCCCTGCGCTGCACGCCGAGCCGGTGGAGCACTCGATGCCGCGCGCATCGAGCAGCATGAGCAGGGCGTCGCCCTCGGCCCCGGGGAAGGACAGGTGCGCGTTGCCGGGCAGCCGGCCCGGGCCCGACGCGATCCGGTCGTCCAGGGGTGCACCGTTGAGCTGGACGTCGGGGACCTGGTCGACGACCCCGGCCACGAGCCGGCTACGCAGGTCCGCGATGCGGGCGGCACGCTCTTCGCGGGAGCCGACCGCGGCCACCGTGGCCACCGCCAGCCCGACGATCGCCGCGACGTCCAGCGTGCCGGAGCGGACGTCGCGCTCCTGACCACCGCCGTGGAGCAGCGGTGTGCACTCGGCGTCTCGGCGCAGCAGGAGCGCACCGGCGCCCATCGGGCCGCCGAGCTTGTGCCCGGTCATCGTCAGCGCGTCGGCGCCGCTGGCGGCGAAGTCCACCGGCACCTGGCCGACGGCCTGGACGGCGTCGGTGTGCAGCGGGACGCCCACCTCGCGGGCGACCGAGGCCAGCGCGGCGATGTCGCTGACGGTGCCGATCTCGTTGTTGGCCCACATGACGCTGACCACCGCGACGTCGGCGCCGTCGCCGAGCGCCTCGGCGAGCGCTGCGGGGGTGACCCGGCCGGTCGGCTCGACCGGCAGCCAGGTGACCTCCGCGCCGTCGTGCTTGGCCAGCCACTCGACGCTGTCGAGGACAGCGTGGTGCTCCGCGGGGCTCACCACGATCCGGCGACGGCGCGAGTCGGCCTGCCGCCGGGCCCAGAACAGCCCCTTGACCGCGAGGTTGTCGCTCTCGGTGCCGCCGCCGGTGAACAGCACCTCCGACGGCCGCGCGCCCAGCGCCTCGGCCAGCCGCTCGCGCGACTGCTCGGCGGCGCGACGGGCGGCGCGGCCACTCGCGTGCAGCGACGAGGCGTTGCCCACCCGACCCAGCTGCTCGGTCATGGCGGCCAGCACCTCGGGCAGCAGCGGTGTGGTGGCCGCATGGTCCAGATAGGTCATGGCGCTGCCAGCGTAGGCGCGGACGGCGCCGAGACCGCTTCCGGGGATCCGTCCGAGGCCCCGGCCCGCGGGGCCACGCCGGCCCCGAGCACGGCCAGCGCGGTGAGGACGGCGACCGCGGCGAGGACCGCGGCCGACAGCGAGAGGAGCCCGGCGGCGGCAGCGGCGACCAGCACCCCGACGACGCCGACGCACAGGGCGGACCCGGTGACGTCGGCAATCTGGAAGGCGGCGGAGTCCGCGCCCCGGCGGTGCTCGGGCGACTGGTCGAGCAGCAGGACACCCACGCTCGGCATCCCCAGGCCCATGCCCAGCCCGGCGACGGCCCAGCTCAGGTAGGCGGGCCAGCCGCCCACGCCCGGGAGCGCGACGGCCGCCGTCCCGGCCAGACCGACGGCGAGCAGCACGAACCCGGCCCGCAGCAGGACGACCCGCGGCAGGCCCGGCAGCCGGCTCTGCACCTGGGAGGCGACGGCCCAGCCGAGCGCACCGGCGGTGAGCGGGACCCCGGCCGCGGCCGGGCTGTACCCGTGCAACTGCGTCAGCGTGAGCGGCAGGAGCGTGTCCATGCCGAAGAAGGCGCCGGCCAGCAGGCCGCGGGCGCCCACGACCGCCGGCAGTCCCGGCCGGACGCGCACGGTGCCCGGCGGCAGCAGCCGGCGCAGCCCGACCCCCAGCACGGCGAGCCCGACGACGGCGATGCCCACCGCGGGCAGGTCCAGGCGCTGCCCGGCGTACTGCAGGGCGCCGATGCCGACGCCGGCGAGCAGAGCCCACCAGCGCCGGGCCGGCTCGCGGAGCGGTGGCGGCCCGTCGGGCACGGAGAGCGCCCGGACGGCGGGGAGGACCAGCCCGAGGCCGAGCGCGATCAGCGGCAGCAGGCCGAGGAAGACCCACCGCCAGCTCACGTGGGTGGTGACCAGGCCGGCGACGAGCGGGCCGACCAGGGCCGGCAGCACCCACGCGGCGGAGATCGCACCGAACAGCCGCGGCCGAAGGGCCGCCGAGTAGGCCTGGCCCGCGACGACATAGAGGGAGACCGCGATGATCCCGCCGCCGACGCCCTGCACCGCACGCGCCGCGACGAACAGCGCCATGTCACCGGCGACCCCGGCCGCCAGCAGCCCGGCGGCGAAGACCGCGACGCCGCTCAGCAACGCCGCGCGCGGGCCGCGCCGGTCCCCGATGTCGCCACCGAGCACCATGCCCACGACGGACGCGACCAGGTAGGCGCTGAACGGCCAGCCGTACCAGGCCAACCCGTCGAGCTCGGTGACCGCCGTCGGCATCGCCGTCGCCACCGCCATGGACTCGAAGGCCACGAAGGTGACCAGCATGAGCAGTCCTGCGGTGGTGAGCCGATGCGCCCGGTCGTAGAGCGACACCCGCCCACCCTCGTCCACGTCGATCGTCAACTCCCTGTCGGTGCCGGGACTTCCCCGGACACGCGTCGAGCGCCGCCCCCGAGGGGACGGCGCTCGACGTCTGCTGGCGGGCCCGGTCGGGCCCGGTGCGTCAGCCCTTGCGGGCGGTGATCTGCTCGGTGGCCGCCGGGACGACCGTGTTCAGGTCGCCGATGACACCGAAGTCGGCCAGCTCGAAGATCGGCGCCTCGGAGTCCTTGTTGATGGCGACGATGGTCTTCGAGGTCTGCATGCCGGCCCGGTGCTGGATGGCACCGGAGATGCCGACGGCGACGTAGAGCTGCGGCGAGACGGTCTTGCCGGTCTGCCCCACCTGGAAGCTGTGCGGGTAGAAGCCGGAGTCCACCGCGGCCCGGGAGGCGCCGACGGCCGCACCGAGGGAGTCGGCGAGGGCCTCGATGATGGAGAAGTTCTCGGCACTGGCGACGCCGCGGCCACCGGAGACGACGATCGAGGCCTCGGTGAGCTCGGGGCGGCTGCTCTTCTGCTCGACCACCCGGTCGATCACGCGGGACTGCTTCGCCTGGTCGGACAGCGAGACCGACACCTCCTGCTCGGCGCCCGCCGCCGCTGCCGGCTCCGGGGTCACCGAGTTGCCGCGCAGCGTGTAGATCGGCGTCCCGGTGGTGACCTTCGAGTGCACGATGACCTGGCCGGCGAACGCGGCCTGGGTCGCGGTGCCGTCGGCGGCGATCTCGGTGACATCGGTCAGGAAGCCGCTGCCGGTCTTGATGGCCAGCCGGGCGGCGATCTCCTTGCCCTCCGGGGAGGACGGGATGACGACGGCGGCCGGCGACTTCTCGCCCACCAGCTGCGCCAGCACCTCGGCCTTGGGGGCGACCAGGTACTCGTCGATGTCTGCGGACTCGGCGACGTAGACCGTCGCGGCGCCGTACTCCGCGAGGGTGTCCTTCACGCCGGCCGCGGTGCCGGGGGCGGCGATGACGACCGCCGAGGGCTCACCGAGCGCGCGCGCCGCGGTGAGTGCTTCCAGGGTGGTCTTGCGGACTCCGCCGCCGGCCGGGTTGAGCTCGACCAGA
>JAOPUS010000206.1 GCA_025963345.1 Blastococcus sp.
GACCTGGGCGTCGTTGCGACCCTACCGGCGGGGTGCCTGCCCGGCTGCCCCTCACCCCCGTTGGCGACCGCGTCCCGGCAGCAGCCGCCCTGGGACGTCACTCCCCCGGCTCCGGCGGGAGCGGGAAACGCAGGTGCGCGGCGGGCGTGCGAGCGTCGGGCGCAATGCCCTCCTCGAGGTTGTGGACCTCACCGCCGTCGCGCAGCACGCTCTGCACCAGCTGGTCCACGATGTCCGGTGCGTGGCGCAGCGGGTCTCCCGATACCGGGCAGGTGTCGCCGCTCTCGCCGAGCCACCCGCAGACGTCGCAGACCACCCCTGGGGCTTCGTCCGTCTCCCGGAGCAGCAGCGTCTCGATCCCCTTCGACGAGGCCGCCCACAGGCACCTGTGCAGCCCGGTGACGCCCCAGCCACCCATCGCCTCGATCTCGAGGACATGGCCGATCTGCTGCTTCTCCCGCTCGCGTTCCCAGCGGTCCAGCACCTCGTCCGCTTGCGCCTTGAGGGCGCCTCGGTCGTTCACCGACGGATCGGTGAAGGTGCCGGCCAGCTTCTGGCGCAGCTGGTCGGGCAGCTCGTCGACAAAGCCGGCGACCGCGTCCCCGTGCTCGGCAACCACCAGGACGTCGTAGCGCCGATCCGCCCCGATCTCGTGCTCCGACCGTCCCTCGACCACCGTCTGGTACTGGACCTCCTGGTCGTGCTGGGGGAAGAAGAGCCGGTCCAGGCGCTCACTCACGTGGCGGAAGTGCCGCTTGGCCAGTTCTCCGGCCGTGTAGTGCGTGGCCCACTCCCGGCCGCCCCAGCGTCCACCGGTGTAGTCGTCGTCGCGCAGGACCCGGTCCTTGATCTCCTCTACCTGGCGCAGCTCCCCGTCCTGGTATTCCCAGAGCACCGCATGCCCGCGGTCGAGGGTGACCAGACAAGGGCGGTGCTCCTTGTCCACCATGGCGGCGATCGGCCGCACCCACGGGGTGGCATCGACCATCACCCGGTCGTGCGGCTCGCTGGGCAGCTCCACCGCCTCGAAGAGGTTCCGTGCCGAGCTGGCGAACAGGCCGATGCCGTGGGGCTTCCAGTGCTCCGCCAGGACGGCTTCGCGCAACCGGACGATGTCCTCACGGATCGACAGACGGGCTTCGCGTTCGAGGCTCCGGTCGTCGGTCAGGGGGTCGAGCTGATCGAGCAGGCTGTTGACCCGGCTCCGGAGCCCGTTGTGATCCTTCGGATCCACGGGGACGACGGCGTACAGCGAGACGATCGGCAGGCCGTCCGCACGGAGGTGAATGAGGTCGTTCAGGGACTGGACAGCGGTCATGACTTCTCCCGCACCGGCACCGTGATGCCGGACCTAGCCCGCCCGTCACTGCTCGACGGATAGCCGGGACCTACCCGGCCCTGTCGACGCTAGACCTCCGCTGCGGCTCGCGTTCCGCAGGCGCCGGCAGCGGCGGTGGTCGCTCCGGGGCGACGTCTCCCGCGGCGTCGGGCCGTCTCGTGTGGCCCGTCCGCTGGGCGGTGGCCCGGCCACGCACGCGTCCTGGGCGTCGAGGCGACCTACTGGCGGCTGGCCTTGTTCTGCGGCCTGCTGGTGGCCCCGAGTTCCGCTGCCACGGCTTGGCGAGCGGTGGAACGACACGTAGTGGGCGGCGGCGTGCAGCAGGGACGGATCGTCCTTGACTGCCCGAGTCCTCCGTTGCAGTTGAATCACAGCAGCGCCCGGACCGCGCTGGTCTCATGGCCGTGGTCGACATGTGCGGCGGGAGCCGACCTGCATGTGGCGCAGAGTCCGCCCTGCTCTTCCTGCATCGCGTCGGCTTCCTCAGCGGTGATGCCATAGCGCCGCTTCAGGTGATAAGTGCGCGCACCTCCCACGTTGTCCTTGGCAGCCTTTCCGCGGACGTTGTGGCGCGGCTTGCAGTAGGGATCTCTGCCCGACGCCTGGCCGGCGTTGCGGACGGACTCGTCCAGCGGCTTCGCCGCGCTGCAGTCAGGACACCATCTGTGGCCGTCCGGAACCAGCACGTCCCGCGCGAATCCCGCCGCGGGCGGCCCTTGGCGCGCGTCCTTCGCTCGCAGCAGACGCCGGCGGGCGTGAGTCCTGCAGTAGAAGCTGAGGCCGTCCCGAAGCGCGGTCGCGCGTGAACTCGGATATCGACCTCAGCTCACCGCAGTCCTTGCAGAACTTCTCGCCAACCATTCTGGCCAATCTTGACAAGAAGACCAGAGAATGGTTTGGCCTCCTTGTCTATTGGCCTCCTTTTTGTACATATTGTCTCACGAACTCCTCGGAATTCTCCTCGAGGACCTCGTCAATTTCGTCAAGAATGGAATCGACGTCCTCGGTCATTTCCTTGTGGCGTTCGGCGACCTCGGTGTCGACCGAGGCCTCGACCTCGTCCGTCTCCTCGCGCGTGCGCGTCGCCTTCTGCTGCCCGCCGGTGTCCCTGGTGGCCATGTGTGCCCTCCGGTGCTGCTCGTGGCCGGTGCTTGCCAGAAAGCTACCCGCCGGATGTGACATTCCGGGTCACCCAGAGATGTCTGTGGATCAGCCGCCGGTGATCGTGTCGACGAGCTCCTGGGCCGTCGCCGACGCCTCGAACAGCGCCCCGACGTGCTCACGGGTGCCCCGCAGCGGCTCCATGGTGGGGATACGGACAAGGTTCTCCCGGCCGAGGTCGAAGACGACCGAGTCCCAGGACGCCGCGGCCACCTGTGCCGGGTACCGACGCAGGCACTCCCCGCGGAAGAACGCCCGCGTGTCCGACGGCGGCGATCCGATCGCGCGGGTCACCTCGGCGTCGGTGAGCAGTCGCTGCATCGACCCACGGGCCACCAGCCGGTTGTAGAGCCCCTTGTCGGGCCGCACGTCGGAGTACTGCAGGTCCACCAGGTGCAGCCGCGAGTCGCCCCAGCCGAGCCCGTCCCGGGACCGGTAGCCCTCCAGCAGCCGCAGCTTGGCCGGCCAGTCCAGCCGGTCGGCACAGCGCATCGGGTCGATCGCGAGGTCCTCGAGCACCTCGGCCCACCGGCGCAGTACCTCCTCGGTCTGCTCGTCGGCCTCACCCTGCGACGCGACGAACTTCTCGGCCTGCTCCAGGTAGACCTGCTGCACCTCGAGCGCGGTCAGCTGCCGCCCGTCCCGCAGCCGCACCTTGTGGGTGAGCGACGGGTCGTGGCTGATCGCCTGCAGCGCCTCGACCGGCTCCTCGAGGGTGAGGTCACGCGGCAGGGCGCGCGCCTCGATCATCGCCAGCACGAGCGACGTCGTCCCCACCTTCAGGTAGGTCGATAGCTCGGCGAGGTTCGCGTCCCCGATGATCACGTGCAGCCGGCGGTACTTGTCGGCGTCGGCGTGCGGCTCGTCGCGGGTGTTGATGATCGGCCGCTTCAGCGTGGTCTCCAGGCCCACCTCGACCTCGAAGAAGTCCGCCCGCGAGGACAGCTGGAAGCCCTGGGTCCGCCCCTCGGTGCCGATGCCCACGCGACCCGCGCCGGCGAAGACCTGCCGGGTGACGAAGAAGGGGATCAGGCCGCGGATGATGTCGATGAACGGCGTCTTCCGGTCCATCAGATAGTTCTCGTGTGCCCCGTACGAGGCGCCCTTGCCGTCGGTGTTGTTCTTGTACAGCTGGATCGGCTGGGTGCCCGGGACGCGGGCCGCGCGGCGGGCCGCCTCGGCCATCACCCGCTCCCCCGCCTTGTCCCACAGGACGATGTCGCGCGGGTTGGTGACCTCGGGCGTCGAGTACTCCGGATGAGCGTGGTCGACGTAGAGCCGGGCGCCGTTGGTCAGGATGACGTTGGCCATCCCGGTGTCCTCGTCGAGGTCGCTGTGGTCGAGCGCCTGCGCCGGCGAGAGGTCGAAGCCACGCGCGTCGCGCAGC
This sequence comes from Blastococcus sp., assembly GCA_025963345.1. GTDB lineage: Bacteria > Actinomycetota > Actinomycetes > Mycobacteriales > Geodermatophilaceae > Blastococcus_B. Next base: position 3,888 of record JAOPUS010000206.1, read on the forward strand.
GGCGACTCCTCCTCGAAGTCCCAGCGCGGTCGGCGCGGCGTCGGTGCCTCCGCGACCGACCACGCGTTGACCACCTGGCTCGACAGCGTCGTCGGGTTCGCTGTCGGCTGCCCGGGCACCGAGATGCCGTACTCGACCTCGGTGCCCATGACCCGCCGCACGCTCATGGACCAACCCTAGGCCGCGCCCCGGACACTGTCCGTCAGCCACTCGGGCACCGGAGAGCCCGGGACGACGAGCGGCCCGGCCCCCAGCAGGGAGCCGGGCCGCCGCGGCCCCCTGCAGGGTCCCGCGCGAGCTTGCGAGCAGTGGGGGGCAGGGGGTCCTTCTACTACAGGTACTGACCGGTGTTCGTGGCCGTGTCGATGGCCCGTCCGGACTCGTTGCCCTTGCCGCTGATGAGCGTGCGGATGTAGACGATCCGCTCGCCCTTCTTGCCCGAGATCCGCGCCCAGTCGTCGGGGTTGGTCGTGTTGGGCAGGTCCTCGTTCTCCTTGAACTCGTCCAGGCACGCCGCCATCAGGTGGCTGACCCGCAGCCCGCCGGCGCCGGTCTCGAGCTGCTCCTTGATGGCCATCTTCTTCGCGCGGTCGACGATGTTCTGCAGCATCGCGCCGGAGTTGAAGTCCTTGAAGTACAGGACTTCCTTGTCACCGTTGGCGTAGGTGACCTCGAGGAAGCGGTTCTCCTCGCTCTCGGTGTACATGCGCTCGACGGTGCGCTGGATCATCCCGGCGATCGTGGCTTCGCGGCTGCCGCCGTGCTCGGCCA
>JAOPUS010000228.1 GCA_025963345.1 Blastococcus sp.
CGGTACGTCGGCAACTCCCGGCACATCGAGGTCCAGGTGCTCGGCGATGCCCACGGCAACCTCATCCACCTCGGCGAGCGCGAGTGCAGCCTGCAGCGTCGCCACCAGAAGGTGATCGAGGAGGCACCGTCCCCGCTGCTGGACACCGCCTCCCGCGCGTCCATGGGCCGCGCGGCGGTCGACGCCGCCAAAGCGGTGGGCTACACCGGCGCCGGCACCGTCGAGTTCATCGTCGACGCCGACCGCCCCCGCGACTTCTTCTTCCTCGAGATGAACACCCGGCTGCAGGTCGAGCACCCGGTCACCGAGTGCATCACCGGGCTGGACCTGGTCGAGCAGCAGATCCGGATCGCGGCGGGGGAGCGGCTGCCGCTGGACCAGAGCGACATCTCCCTCGACGGGCACGCCATCGAGGCGCGGCTCTACGCCGAGGACCCCGCCCGCGGTTTCCTTCCGCAGGCGGGCACGGTGCTCGGCCTGGTCGAGCCGACCGGCCCCGGCATCCGGGTGGACAGCTCGCTCGCCGTGGGCACCGTCGTCGGCACCGACTACGACCCGATGCTGGCGAAGGTCATCGCCTGGGCGCCCACGCGCGAGACCGCCCGCGCCCGCCTGGTCGGCGCGCTCGGACACACCGCCGTCCTCGGGGTCACGACCAACGCGGCGTTCCTCCGGGCGCTGCTGAACGACCCCGACGTCGTCGCCGGGAAGCTCGACACCGGACTCATCGAGCGGCGAGGCGACGAGCTGACCGCGCCCGAGCCCCCACCCCCGCACGTGTACGCCGCCGCGGCGCTGGCGCTGCTCATCGAGTCCGAGCCCGCCGGCCCCGTCGTCGACCGGTGGGACGTCCCCGACGGCTGGCGGCTCGGTGAGCCGGCGTGGACGGTCCGGCGGCTGCAGGTCTCGGGCGGCGAACCCGTGGAGGTCCGGCTGCGCGGGCGGTCGGAGGCGGCGGAGGCCCGCGTGGGGGACGGCGAGGCGGTGCCCGCCCGCGCCTTCCGGGACGCCGGTCGGCTGACCGTGACCCTCGACGGGCTCACCATGTCCTACACGGTCCAGCACGAGGCCGGCACGGTCTGGCTCGCTGCCGACGGCCGGGTGGCGGCGCTGCGCGAGCACGAGCGGCTGACCGCGCACGCCGAGGGATCGGGCGCCGACGGCGCGGTCACCTCCCCCATGCCCGGAACGGTGACCGTCGTGCAGGCAGCGGTCGGCGACGAGGTGACGGCGGGGACCCCGCTGCTCGTCGTCGAGGCGATGAAGATGGAGCACGTGCTGACCGCCCCCGTCGCGGGGACGGTCACCGAGCTCGGCGTGACGGCCGGCCAGACGGTCGCGCTGGACGAGCGGGTGGCCGTGGTGACCCCACCGGCGTCCGCTCCTGAGCAGCAGGAGAACTGATGTTGGACTACCGGCTCGACGTCGAGACCGAGGCCCTGCGGAAGACCGTCCGGGAGTTCGCCCTCGAGGTCATCGCGCCGCAGATCGGCGAGTTCTACGAGCGGGACGAGTTCCCGACCCAGATCGTCCGGCGGATGGCGGAGCTGGGGCTGTTCGGGCTGCCCTTCCCCGAGGAGTACGGCGGCTCCGGCGGTGATTACTTCACCCTGTGCGTGGCGCTCGAGGAACTGGCCCGGGTGGACAGCTCGATGGCGATCACGCTGGAGGCCGGGGTGTCGCTCGGTGCGATGCCGATCTACCGGTTCGGCACGGAGGAGCAGAAGCGGGAGTGGCTGCCGCGGCTGTGTTCCGGGGAGGCGCTGGGCGCCTTCGGGCTGACCGAGCCCGGTGGCGGTTCGGACGCCGGGGCCACGAAGACCACCGCGCGGCTGGAGGACGGCCACTGGGTGATCAACGGGTCGAAGGCGTTCATCACCAACGCCGGCACCGACCTCACCGAGCTGGTCACCGTCACGGCGGTGACCGGGACGCGGCCGGACGGCGGCAAGGAGATCTCCGCGATCATCGTCCCCTCCGGGACGCCGGGGTTCGCCGTCGGCCAGCGGTACTCGAAGGTCGGGTGGAACGCCTCGGACACCCGCGAGCTGTCGTTCACCGACGTCCGGGTGCCGGAGGAGAACCTGGTCGGGGAGCGGGGCCGGGGCTATGCGCAGTTCCTCTCCATCCTCGACGAGGGGCGGGTGGCCATCGCGGCGCTCTCGGTCGGGCTGGCTCAGGGCTGCGTGGACGAGTCGGTGAAGTACGCGGCGCAGCGGGAGGCGTTCGGCCAGCCGATCGGCCGCAACCAGGCCATCGCGTTCATGATCGCCGACATGGAGGTGCGCGCCTCCACGGCGCGACTGTCGTACTACCGGGCGGCGGAGAAGATGCTGCGCGGCGAGCCGTTCAAGCGGGAGGCGTCGATCGCCAAGCTGTACAGCTCGGAGATGGCGATGGAGAACGCCCGCTACGCCACCCAGGTGCACGGCGGGTACGGGTTCATGAACGAGTTCCCGGTCGGCCGCTTCTACCGCGACGCGAAGATCCTCGAGATCGGTGAGGGCACCAGCGAGGTGCAGCGGATGCTGATCGCCCGCGACCTCGGCGTGGGCTGAGCGCATGCGCAGATGTCGACGTCTCGGCATTCCCTGAGACGTCGACATCTGCCGACTCACCACGTCGACGCGGAAACGGAAACACGCAGGTCAGCTAGGCGATTCGCGTCTGCGCTGGTGGGGTGACCGGGGTGCGTGGGGACACTGAGAAACCGGAACAAGATCGTCCCGGCGCGTTCGTCGGCTGTGGGGAGAGGGCAGCGGCCGGTCAGGACACAGTCCGCTCCGGCTCTCGACGACGGTCGCCGGGAGACCGCTGGAGACCGTGATGCTCGCCCCGCCTCGTCCCACCACCCGTGGCCCCGTGCTCCGCAGGAGGGGGCTCGCCCGCGGCTCCCTGGTCGGCATCGGACTGCTCGCGCTCACCGCGTCGGGCATGCCGGTCGCCCTCGCCGACGACGAGGCGCTCGACCCCGCCGCTCCCGGTCCCGAGGCCGACCTCGACGGCGTCAGCGAGTCGGCACCGGAGGTGCTCGACGCAGACGTGACGGACGACGCCGCACGACCCGCCGCCTCCATCGAGGGCTTCTTCGGCAGCGGGAAGACCGTGGGCTTCCAGGTCGGCTACGACGGGGCCACCGCCCCGTCCGGCCTGGACCTGTCGGGTGCGGTGTTCACGCTGACCGGCGCCGGCGGGACCTACACCTGCACGACCGAGACCGACGGCGACTGCGCCGTGACGGCCCAGCTCGACCCGTGGGTACTCGGGTGGGTCGGGTCGCAGTGGAGCAGCCCTTCGCACGCGGTCGTGCCGCCAGGTGACTACACGGTCACGCAGACCGGGCACGCGGTCGGCCTCGCGCCCGCCGCCGGCAGCGGGGACATCCATCTGTGCAACATGTACGAGGGCTGCTCGAACGACCCGTTCGAACCCGTCATCAACGACTCCGTCCTCCGATCCCCCGTGGTGACGTCGGTCAAGGACTCGATGACCGGTACGCCAATCGAGGGCGCGATCTACACGCTTACCGGGCCCGGCTTCGAATACACGCCCAACGCTGAGGACGAAGGCTCCGGCGACGAGGGCTCCGAGGACGAGGGCTCCGGCGACGAGGGCTCCGGCGACGAGGGCGACCAGCTCCTCGAGGCCGAGCGGATGTCAGAAGAGGACATCGTGGACGAGGACGTGACCGATCTCGAGTCCCCGCTGCTGCAGGAGGTCCGGGCGACCAGCGACGCCGACGGCGTCCTGACCTTCACCGGCTGGTTCCTTCCCGGCACCGAGTACATGCTGGCCCCCGTCAACACCGTGGACGGGTACCTGGCCGACACCGAGACGACCGGCATCGAGATCGCGCCGTCGACCGGCGAGCTGCCGGCATCGCTCGCTCCGCGGCTTCTCACCCCGATCGTGATCCCCGCACCGGTGGACCCGGGCGGCAGCACCCCGGCCGTGACGCCCGTGCCGGTTCCCGCACCCGTGGCGGCTCCGGCCGGCGCCGGCGCCGGCGCACTGGCCGTCGGCCGTTCGGGGCGGGTGGCTGCTCCGGCTCAGGCTGTGCCGGCCGAGCCGGTCGCAGCGGAGCCGTCCGCCCCCTCGGCGACGGGGACCTTCGACCGGTCCGGTGCCGCGGAGCCCACGGCCGCGCCGCTGGCCGGCAGGGCCGTGACGCCTGAGCTGACCACGGTCAGCAGCAACCTGCCCGACAAGGGGCTGGCCCTGGCGCTGGGCGGGTTGTTCCTGCTCGTGATCCTCGTCGGCATCGGGCTGGTCCGGCGTCATGCCCGCCGCAGGGCCTGACCTCCTGCTGGACCCGTGGTGGGCCCGGCTCCCCGAACCCGGGGAGCCGGGCACACCACCTAGGCACACGTTCGTCGCCGTCCTGTCCGCGGAGTTCCCCGCGCACACCGTCGTGCATCTGCCGGGCGGCCGGCGCCCGACGGACTGGAAGGTCGCGGTCCAAGCCGATGTCGACGGCACGCGGATCCACCGCGTGGAGGTCGCGCTGGCCGGCGCGCCTTTGCTCTGGTACGTCGAGCTGCCGGAACCCGGAGCACGGCCGGCGGCGTCGACCCTCGTGGCCTTCTCCGACGTGCGGTTCGCCGAAGGGACGGTGGTCACCGCCGACCGGGCGCGCCGCGCGGGCGTGGACGGTGCCCGCCAGGTGGGGGCGCTGCGCTGGTGGCCGGGCAGCGGGCTGGTCCACCAGATCTACGTGGCACCCGAGCACCGGCGCCGAGGGGTCGGCAACAAGCTCGCTCGTGCGGCCTTCGGTATCCAGGCGGTTCGCGGACTGCCGCCACTGCACGGTGACGGACGTCGGACCGAGCTCGGCGAGGAGTGGCGCAACGGCCTGCCCGCCGCGATCACCGCGCGGATGGCGCCGCTGTCGGAGGTCATGCCCGCGATGACGCCGCCGCTCACCGCCTGACCGCGATCAGGCGGTGACGTCGATGAGCACCTTCCCGACGACGCCGTCCTGCACCGCCTGGTGGGCCTGCGCCGTCTGTGCGAGCGGGAACACGTGCAGCGGCAGGCCTGCGTCCCGGCCGATGCGGACCGCGCCGTCGA
>JAOPUS010000268.1 GCA_025963345.1 Blastococcus sp.
GTGAGGTTCTGCCACGCCACGTCGGCCCAGCCGGCGTCCTGCACGCGACCGGCCAGCGCGGCCTGGTCGGGCCAGGCCCGGATCGACTCGGCGAGGTAGACGTAGGCCTCGGGGTTGCTGCTGACCGCACGGGCGATCCGCGGGAGGGCCTTCATCAGGTACTCGGTGTAGACGGTGCGGAACGGCGACCACGTCGGGCTGGAGAACTCGCAGATCACCAGCGTCCCGCCGGGCCTCGTCACCCGCCGGAACTCCCGAAGCGCCGCATCGGGGTCGGCCACGTTGCGCAGGCCGAAGGAGATGACGACGCCGTCGACGCTCTCATCGGCCAGCGGGAGCGCCATCGCGTCACCGGCCACCTTGGGCACCGGCCGCGCTGCACCCGCGCGCAGCATCCCCTGGGAGAAGTCGCAGGCGATGGCGGTCACCCCGCCGGCCGCGAGCTCGACCGTCGACACCGCCGTCCCGGCCGCGACGTCGAGGACCGTCTGGCCCGGCCGGGCTCCCAGCGCCTCCCGGGTGGCCCGCCGCCAGGAGGCGTCGAGACCGCCGGAGAGCACCGTGTTGGTCACGTCGTAGCGGCGGGCGACCCGGTCGAACATGGCCGCCACCTCGGCCGGCTGCTTGTCCAGGTGCGCCCGGACGCCGGCGGTGTGTGCGTCGTCTCGCCGGTCTCCCACAGCGGGGACGCTACAAGGCCTCCTAGGCTGGGCTCGTGACCGCGGCAGCCCTGACCTCCCCGGCTGCCGCCGCACGCACGGTCACCACCGTCCGCTCCGACGACGCCGGCGCCCTGCTGGACCGCCTGCCCACCGAGGGCGCGCTGTCCTGGGTGCGCCGCGGCGAGGGGCTGGTGGGCCGGGGTGAGGCCGCGCGGCTGGAGGTCACCGGACCGCACGCCCTGACCGAGGCGGCCGACTGGTGGGCGTCCTTCACCGACGACCTCGACGTCGACGTCGACGACGACCTCGGGATCGCCGGGTCCGGGCCGGTCCTCTTCGCCAGCATCGCGTTCGACCCGGTGGCCGGGACGTCGGTCTTCGTCGTCCCCGAGGTCACTGTCGGGCGTCGGGACGGCGTCGGCTGGATCACCACGATCGGCGACGTCGATCCGCGCGATGTGTCGGCCTCGTTCCCGCCCGAGGCGGACGACGACCCCGCACCCCGGCTCCGCTACGCCGACGGCGCACTCGACCCCGCCACCTGGTGCGCCGCCGTCGCCACAGCGATGGAGCGGATCGGGGCCGGCGAACTGGCCAAGGTCGTCCTGGCCCGCGACCTGCTGGTCTCCGCCGATGTGCCGCTCGACCCCCGCCGGCTGCTGCGCCGGCTGGCCGACCGCTTCCCCGACTGCTGGACCTTCGCCGTCGACGGCCTGCTCGGTGCAACCCCCGAACTGCTGCTGCGGCGCAGCGGACGCCAGCTGTCCGCGCGCGTCCTCGCCGGCACCGCCCCGCGCGGGGCCGGGGCCGACGACCAGCGCCTCGCCGACGCGCTGATCGGCTCGGCCAAGGACCGCGCCGAGCACGCCCTGGCCGTCGACTCGCTGGTCCGCGCGCTCGAGCCCTACTGCACGACGCTGGACGCACCGGCCGAACCCCACCTGCTCACCCTGGCCAACGTGCGCCACCTGGCCAGCGACGTCACCGGCACCCAGCGCCGTCGCGGTCCGCGAGGAGCGGCCGGGCTGCTGGAGCTGATCGGCGCCGTGCACCCCACCGCGGCCGTCTGCGGCACCCCGACCCGGGACGCCGCGGCCGTCATCGCCGAGCTCGAGGGCATGGACCGCGGTCGCTACGCCGGGCCGGTCGGCTGGCTGGACGCCCACGGCGACGGTGAGTTCGGCCTGGCGCTGCGCTGTGCCGAGCTCGTCGGGGACGACAGCGCCCGGCTGTTCGCCGGCTGCGGCATCGTCGCCGGCTCCGATCCGGCCGCCGAACTGGCCGAGACCCAGTCGAAGTTCGCCGCGTTCCAGGCGGCACTCGAGGGCTGAGCGCACGAACGACGGCGCCCCGGAGAACCGGGACGCCGCCGTCGATGTGCGGGTGTCGGAGGTCAGAAGCGCGTACCGGGCGCGGTCAGCACGAGGCAGCTGAGCTGGCCGGCCTTCGCGATCAGGTCCGCCGCCTGGGCCTCGAGCTTGGCCGCCGCGAGGTCGGCGGCATCGGCGAGCGCCAGGGCGATCCGAGCCTGCGACGGGTTCTTGACGGCCTGGGCCCGCAGCAGGGCGGACGCCTCACGCAGCTTGGTGGCGGTCCGCAGGAGCGGGGCAGCCTGCGCGGTGGCCTTGGCGATCTTGGCGGCCCGCTCCGCCATGTCCTTGGTCGTGCAGACCTTCGGCGCCGCGACCGGCTTGCCGTCCTTGCCGATGACGACGGCCGGCGGCGGGGTGACGACGGGTGCCGGCGCCGGGGTCGACTCGACGACGGGGGCGGGTTCGACCACGGGCGCAACCTCGGGCACGACGACCTCAGGGACGAGCTCGGGGGCGACCTCGGTGACGGGCGCTTCCTCGGTGA
>JAOPUS010000272.1 GCA_025963345.1 Blastococcus sp.
GCAGCTCGGCGAGCTGCTCCTCGGGCAGCTCGCGCGCGGTGGTGATGCCGCGTTCCTTCTGGACGGCGGCCAGCTGGTCGGCCGGCAGCAGGGTGATCGGCGTCCCGTCGTGGACGAAGTTCTCCAGTGCGCCGAGGCTCGTGCCCGGGACGGCCAGGGCCAGCCCGGAGCGCTCGGTGTAGTTGATCAGCCGGTTGCGCAGGCTGAGGTCGAGCAGCGAGTTCTTCCACTGCTGCACCCGCGCCGGGGCCTCGGGCCTGTTCGACGGCGCCGGTGCCGGAGGCTCCACCCGGGTCGGCGCGCTGTGCAGCGCCGGCCGGTACTCCACGACCTGCAGGACGCCACTGGTGTCCCGGGCCCGCGCAGGCAGCGGGAAGATGCCGTCGCGGCGGGCGCGGTGGACGTCGGTGACGCCGAGGATCCGGTCGAGCTCGCCGGTCAGCCAGCCGGTGTAGGCCGGGCGGTGCAGGTCGGCGCCCGGCTCGCCCATGGACGTGAGCAGGGTGGTCTCGACCAGGCCGATCAGCCCGAGGTCGACCAGGTTGACCAGCGGGGCGGCGTCGGTGGTGGCGGCGCTCTCGGCGCTGCGCTCCTCGCGCCAGTAGCCGAGGAAGGCGTGTGCTTCCCCCTCCCGCCCGCCGACCCCGCCGGCCAGCCAGAGCAGCGGCCGGATGCCGGCCTGCTCCAGGGCGGCGGCCAGGACGACGACGGTGTCCAGCGGCGTGCCGACCCGCCAGGTGAGGACGTCGCCCGGCGAGCGGACCTGCTGGCCGAGGTCGGACCAGGACAGCGGCGGCTCGCTGTAGCGGATGCCGCGGCCCTGCATGACCTGCGCGATCGCCTGCACGACCTCGTCGACCCGCTCGGGGGTGGCCGAGTAACCGACGAGCGCACCGCTGCCGGTCTTCTGCTCCAGCAGACCGGCGGCCTCGCTCACCAGCGCGGTGACCGCCGGGTGGTTGGGCATGACGTAGGCGGCGAGCATCTCCAGCGCCAGTGGCAGGGGAGTGGCCAGCCACTGCTGGGCGGCGAGCACCTGGACGACGCGGCTGCCTTCGCCGAGCAGCTCGCCGTCGGCCTCGACCTCGACGTCGATGACACCCGGGCGCTGCTCCTCGACGTGCAGCATCGCGGCGGGGTCCATGACCAGGCCGAGGTCGGTGAGCACCGTCGTCCGGCCCTCGTCGAGGTCGGCCAGCAGCTCGACGGTCTGCGCGATCGGGCCCTCGGCGTCGCGGACGCTGAGCCGCACGGTCGCGGCCCGCACCGGGCCGCCGAAGTTCGTGATCGCCAGTCGGGACACGACAGGCACGCGGTTGTGGGCGAGCGCGTAACTGAGGACCGGCGTGGACGTGATCTCGATGGAGACCGCCGCCCGCGGGGCGATGACGTCGCCCACCTGGATGTCGGCAGTGCTCTCCATGTCACCTGTCTACCGGGTCGGACGGATCGGTCCGCTCATGCTCCCCGACGGGAGGGGCGGATGTGACGCCTGCGGCGGTTCGATGCCCGGGATCACAGGTCTGTCATCGGATGCCGGTGTCGTCGACGTCGACAGCTGCCGATGGCGGGACGCCACGGTGGCCGGCAGGCCGCCTCGCTTCTTCGTGACTCAGCGTGCTGCGGGCAGGAGACGCGGCCCGGTCACCGGCCGACCATCGACCGCCACTCGCGGTGGGCGAACCGATCGGTACCGGCTCGAGCGGCCAGACCGGCGGCGGCCGCGGCCGAGCGGGACCGCACCTCGGCCTCGTCCACCGTCACCAGGTGACCGTCGTCGACGACGAGACGGCCGTCGACGTACACGCGCTCGACCTCGTCGCCGCGCTGGCTGTAGACCAGCGAGGACACGGCCGAGTGCACCGGCGTGGTGCAGAGGTTGGTCATGTCGAGCACCACGACGTCGGCCCGCTTGCCGACCTCGAGCGAACCGACGGCATGCTCCAGCCCCAGCGCGCGGGCCCCGTCGATGGTCGCCATCTCCAGTGCCTTCTCAGCGGTCATGATCTCCGGGTCGCGGTGCACTCCCTTGTGCAGCAGCGCGGCGAACTTCATCGCCTGCAGCATCGAGTGGTTCGACGACGACGCCGGGCCGTCCGACGCGAGGCCGACCGTGATCCCGCGCCGGTGCATCGCCGGCACCGGTGCGAACCCCGATCCGAGGTAGAGGTTCGAGCACGGGTTGTGCGACACCTTCGTGTCCGATTCCTGGATCAGATCCAGGTCGGCCACGTCGACCTGCACGCAGTGCGCTGCGAGGAGGTCGGGTCCCAGCAGCCCGGTGTGCGCGGCGAACGGAACGTCGCGCATCCCGAACCGCCGCATCGACTCCTCGACGTCGAACGGCGACTCGGACAGATGCATGGTCACCAGCGCGCCGGTCCGATCCGCCAGTGCGCGGGTCTCCCGCAGAGTCGCCTCGTCCACCGTCCAGCTCATGCACGGGGCCAGTGCCGCGGTGACCCGCGAGCCCGGACGGTTCCACTCGGCGATCAGCCGCTCGGCGTCGCTCAGCGCCGCGTCCAGCGGCTCGACCAGTTCCGGCGGCGCCCCCACGTCGGCGCCCGCGGTCATGTATCCCCGCGCCATGACCCCGCGGATACCGACGTCCGACATCGCCGCGGCCACTGCGTCGCCGAGCCCGTCCCGCGGGTGCACGTACATGAAGTCGAGCAGCGTCGTCGTCCCGGTGGTGAGCGCCTCCGCGCAGCCGTGCAGCGCCGCGGCGTAGCAGTCCTCGGGCGTCAGCTGCACCGCGGAGGGGCCGGTCATCGTCAGGAACCAGTCCGAGAGCACCCGGTCGTCGCCCAGTCCCTTGAGCAGGGTCTGGAACAGGTGGGTGTGGGTGTTGACGAAGCCCGGCAGCACCACCCGCCCGGCACAGTCGATGACGTCGGCGCCGGGATGCGCGGCCAGCACCTCCGCCGTCGGCCCGACGGCCAGCAGGGACTCCGAGAAGGCGACCGCCCCGTCGGCCAGCACCCGCCGGGCGCCGTCCATCGTGATGACGGTCGCGCCGGAGAGGACCGTGACGGTCTCCGAAGGCCCCCGGTCGGTCACGCCGTCGTGCCCGCGGCCTGAAGGAGCCCCCAGACGGTCGCCGGCTTCAGCGGGGTCCGGGTGACCGTCACCCCCAGGTGCTCGATCGCGTCGGCGACGGCGTTGGCGACCGCGGTGTGTCCCCCGATCGCGCCGCCCTCGCCCATGCCCTTGACGCCCAGCGGGTTCAGCGGCGACTTCGTCTCCAGGTGCCCGATCTCCACGTTGGGGATGTCGAGGCTGCCGGGCATCAGGTAGTCCATGAAGGACGTCGACTGCGGCTGACCGTCGGGCGCGTAGACCAACTCCTCCAGCAGGGCTCCGCCGAGGCCCTGCGCGACCCCGCCGACGATCTGCCCCTCCGCGTTGCGCGGGTTGATGATCGTGCCGGCGTCGTTGACGACGACGTACCGGGTGACCGCGGTGACGCCGGTGTCCGGGTCGACCTCGGCCTCGGCGATGTGGATGCCGTAGGAGTAGGGCGCCTTCATGGTCTCGAAGTACTGCACCGACTCGAGATCGGGCTCCATCCCCTCCGGGCGGTTGCCACCCGGGCTCGCGGCGGCGGCGACCTGGGCCCAGGTCACTGACGACGCCGGGACGCCCTTGACGGAGAAGGTGCCCTCGTCGAGCACCAGGTCGTCCGGGTCGGCCTCGAGCAGGTGGGCGGCCAGCTCCCGCGCCTTCTCCCGCACCTTCGTCGCGGCCATGACCACCGACGTCCCGGCCATGACAGCGTTGCGGCTGGCGTAGGTGCCCATGCCGTGGGCCAGCCGGCCGGTGTCGCCGAACACGACCTTGATCGAGTCGTGCGGCACCTGGAGCTCGTCGGCGGCGATCTGGGCCAGCATCGTGCCCGTGCCCTGGCCCTGCGGGGCGGCACCGGAGTTGATGGTGACCTCGCCGGTGGCATCGACGCGGACGCTGCCGCCCTCGAAGGGCCCGGTGCCGCTCAGCTGGTGGTAGACGCAGATGCCCAGGCCGATGAGCCGGCCCTCCTCGCGGGCGGCCTGCTGACGCGCGGCGAAACCGGCGTAGTCCGCCATGTCGAGTGCCTTCTCGAACGCCGCGGGGAAGTTCCCGCTGTCCAGGACGACGGCGGCCTCGAGGGAGACCAACCCCGTGTCGTAGGGGAGCTCCTCCGGCGTGAGCAGGTTCATCCGGCGCAGCTCGGCCCGGTCCATGCCGAGCTCACGCGCGACGATGTCCAGCAGCCGTTCCCGCGCGAAGGTGGCCTCCGGAGCCCCCGCGCCGCGGTAGGCCGAGGCGGGGGCCTTGTTCGTGGAGGCACAGACCGCCTCGACCCGGTAGGCCGGCACGCGGTAGATCCCGGCGAGGCTCGTCCCGGCCAGCGATGCGTTCACCAGCCCGAGCGGGCGCTGGTAGGCGCCGCAGTCGGTGATGTGGCGGGCCCGCAGGCCGAGGATCGTCCCGTCGTTCCTGAGCGCGATCTCCACCTCGTGGATCTGCTCCCGGGAGTGGGCGATGGTCAGGAAGTGTTCGTTGCGGTCCTCGATCCACTTCACCGGCCGGCCGACGCGGCCCGCGGCGAAGGGCACCAGGAAGTCCTCGGGATAGAAGTCGGCCTTGATCCCGAACCCGCCGCCGATGTCGGGGATGACCACCCGGATCGAGCGCGCCGGAACGCCGAGCATCCCGGCCAGCACCGTGCGCACCGTGTGCGGCCACTGCGTGGAGTCCCACACCGTCATCTCGCCGGTGACGGGGTCGCGGTGCCCGACGACGCCTCGGGTCTCCATCGGGATGCCGGTGTAGCGCTGCATGTCCAGCCGCTCGCGGATCACCCGGTCGGCGGAGGCGAAGGCGGCCTCGACGTCCCCGTTCTCGTAGACGATCGTCGCCGCCACGTTGTCAGGAGCGTTCTCGTGCAGCGTCGGCGCGCCCGGCTGGATCGCCGCGTAGGCGTCGACCACCGCCTCGAGCGCTTCGTACTCGACCTCGATCAGCTCGAGCGCGTCCTCGGCGAGGTGCCGGCTCTCCGCGACGACGACGGCGATCCCTTCCCCGACGTAGCGGACGGTGTCGGTGGCCAGCGGGTACTGCGGGGCGGGACGGAAGGAGTCCGGCGCGTAGAAGGCCGGGATGCCGGGCGGCTCCGGCCCCAGGTCCGCGGCGGTGAAGACGTCCAGGACGCCGGGCGTCCCACGGACGGCGCTGACGTCCACCGACAGCAGCCGGGCGTGCGCGTGCGGGCTGCGCAGCACGGCCATGTGCAGCAGTTGCGGGAAGCGGATGTCGTCGACGTAGGCGGCCTCGCCGCGCAGCAGTCGCGGGTCCTCCAGGCGGTTGACGCTGGCTCCGACCATCTTGACGCCCATGTCAGCGCTCCCAGCTCTGGTCAGCGGCCTGGACCGAGCGCACGATGCCCTGGTAGCCGGTGCACCGGCAGAGGTTGCCCGACAGTGCGTGCCGGATCTCGTCCTCGCTGGCGCCGTGCTTGTCCTTCAGGAAGTCGTACGTCGTCAGCAGGATGCCCGACGTGCAGAACCCGCACTGCAGACCGTGGTTGTCCCAGAAGGCCTGCTGGATCGGGTGCAGTTCGTCGCCGTCGGCCAGGCCCTCCACCGTGGTGAGCTCGGTACCGTCGGCCT
>JAOPUS010000302.1 GCA_025963345.1 Blastococcus sp.
CACACCCAGAAGATGGTCGAGTTCTACCGCCGCCGCTACGAGCACTACGGCCACGGCAGCGCCGACCAGGCGATCGTCGGCCTCGGCGGGCAGGTGTTCATGCGCAAGAACAGCCAGGACGCCGTCAACGAGTTCCGCCCCTACTTCGACAACGCCCCGGTCTACGGGCACGGCCCGTCGCTGGAGGAGTTCACCTCCCAGACCCCGCTCACCGTCGGTAGCCCGCAACAGGTCATCGAGCGGACGCTCGGCTTCCGCGACTACGTCGGTGACTACCAGCGCCAGCTGTTCCTCATCGACCACGCCGGACTGCCGCTGAAGACCGTCCTCGAGCAACTGGACCTCCTCGGCGAGGAGGTCGTGCCGGTGCTCCGCAAGGAGTTCGCCGCCCTCAAGCCCGCCCACGTGCCCGAGGCGCCGACGCACGCGTCGCTGGTCGCGGCCGCCGGCGGCAGCCGCGACGCCACGGTGTACGCGGCCGCCGACGACGTGACCGGCCAGGCGGCAGAGGTGGAGGCCTGATGACCACCCGGACCCTCGCCGTCGTCAGCGCCGGGCTGAGCAACCCCTCCTCGACCCGGCTGCTGGCCGACCGGTTGACAGCCGCCACCGTCGACGCGCTCGGCGCTCGGGGGGACGACGCCACCGTGGAGGTCGTCGAGCTCCGGACGTACGCCCGCGACCTCGCCGACAACCTGGTGACCGGCTTTCCGAACGAGTCCCTCCGTACCGCGGTGGACACGGTCGCCGGCGCCGACGGGCTGATCGCGGTCACGCCGATCTTCTCGGCGTCCTACAGCGGGCTGTTCAAGACCTTCTTCGACGTGCTGGACAAGGAGGCGCTGGTCGGCAAGCCGGTGCTGCTCGGCGCGACCGCCGGCACCGCCCGGCACTCCCTGGCCCTCGAGCACGCGATGCGTCCGCTGTTCGCCTACCTGCGCGCAGTCACCGTGCCCACCGGGGTGTTCGCGGCGTCGGAGGACTGGGCCGGAGCGGGCGGGGTCGACCGCGCGCTGGCCGGCCGCATCGACCGGGCCGCCGGCGAGCTCGCCGACCTGCTCACCGGACGCCCGGCCGCCGCGCGGCCCACGGACCCCTTCGCCGACCCGACGACGTCCTTCGAGGAGCTCCTCCGCCGCCCCTGAGCGGCAGAAATGGCCATTTCTGCGGAGAGGTCAGCCGAAGTCGACCCCGCGGCCGGTCCCGTCCATCAGCTCGGCCAGCTCGACCCAGAACCGCATGTCGCCGACGGCGGACTTGATGCCGACCGGGAGGCCGGTCTCGGCGGAGACCTTCGGCCCGGGCAGCACGCCGCCCAGTCGCGGCTTCGCCCCTGACTGATCTTGATCTGCGGGCCGGCAGCGCCACGTCCGCGGCGGACGCCGGGTGGGACGGCGGGACGGCACGGCCGAAGGTCCGGTTGATCACGGGATAGCCGGCCGGGGACTCGAGGCGGTGTCGGTGCCGAACCCGAAGTAGTTGTTCTGGCCTCGACGAGCGGCTCCGCGACGGACGGCTGGGCTTCACCCGGCTCACCGCGCTGCACCGGACCGGCCAACCGCTGGGAGCAGCTCCCGGTCGACGACGTCTGGGGAATCTCCTACGACTGGCTGCTCCACACCGCGCACGCCGTCGTCGTGGCCGAGCTGGACCGCCCGGCGGTCCGAGCACTCAGCGGTAGGCCGAGCCCCCGCGCAGTCGCGCGCCCACCGCCACGTGCAGGGGCGCGAGGACGACGCCGTCGCGGGCCAGCCGCTCGCGCAGCTGCCGGCGGTGCCGCAGCACCCCGACCAGGCCGATCGCCCAGAACACGTACTGCACCGCGAACGCGGCCCGGAAGGCACTGAGGTCGTAGTCGGTGGACGAGCCCGGCGTCATCAGGTCCAGGACGGCACCCACGGCGAGGATGGTCAGCAGCGAGGCGACGAAGCCGCCGACGTTGACCACCCCGCTGGCGCTGCCCATCCGCTCGGCCGGGTTCTCGGTGCGCGCGTAGTCGAAACCGATCATCGAGCCGGGCCCGTTCGTGCCCAGGACGACGACCAGGACCACCAGCAGCGCCAACGGCGCCCGCCCCGGCCAGAGCAGCACGACCGTCCAGATCGAGGCGGTCGCGCCGAGGATCGTGAAGACGAGAACCGAACGGCGCAGCGGCCACCGCCCGCACAGCCGGCCCAGCAGCGGCCCCACGCCCATGCCGACCACGACGAGCAGGGTGAGCAGCCCGGCCGCGGTCGCCGGCGAGCGTCCCTCCCCCACCACGAGGAAGGGATAGCCCCAGAGCAGGGCGAAGACCGTGCCGGAGAACTGGGTGACCAGGTGCGTGTAGAGCCCGATGCGGGTGCCCGGCTCGCGCCAGGTGTCGACGAGGCTGCGCCACACCTCCCCCAGCCCGGCCGGCGGTGGGGACACGGTGGCGGCGGGGGCGTCGCGCAGCGCGACGAGCACCAGCACGGCCACCACCACGCCCGTCGCCGCGGCGCCCAGGAACGTCGTCCGCCACGAGGTCCCGTGCAGCACGGCGACCAGCGGGTAGGCCGCCGCGATCGAGCCCAGCTGGCCGAGGATGCCGGTGAGCTGGGTGATCAGCGGGACGGTGCGGCCGGGGAACCACAGGCCGATCACCCGCAGCACGCTGATGAAGGTCATCGCGTCCCCGGCACCGACCAGCACACGGGCCGCGATGGCGGTCGGCACGTCGGTGGCCAGGGCCAGCACCAGCTGACCGGCGGCCATCGTGACCGCCCCGGCCAGGATCATCCGGCGGGAGCCGAACCGGTCCAGCGCGACGCCGACCGGCACCTGCAGCGCGGCGTACACCGCCAGCTGCAGCACCAGGAAGAGGGACACCGCCGACGCGCCGGCGGAGAACCGCTCCTGCGCGTCGACCGCCGCGACCCCGAGCGAGGCGCGATGGAACACCGCCACCGCGTACGCGGTGAGGGCCACCAGCCAGACCACGTAGGCGCGCGCCGAGGGACGGGCCGCGTCGTCGGTCATGGGGCGGGTCACCTCGGGGGGAGCGGGGGAAGGGTCACCACAGGATGACGTCGTCCCGGCGGGACACCTTCCGACCCGTCGCGGTGAGTTCGGTCACCGCGCGACCGGCCTGATGCGTCTCCGGTCCGCCGGGGCGCGCTGATCAGGCGCGGCGGGGGCGGATCAGGAGGACGGCGAGCGCACCGGCTCCGCTGAGCACGGCCCCGGCCAGCGCGGCGGTGTTCCACCCGCTCGTCAGCCCGGCGGGGGTGCCGGCCGGCGCGCCGGACACGGTGATCAGCACGACGAGGGTCACCCCCACCGCGGCGCCGAGGTATCGGGCGGTGTTGTTGGCCCCACTGCCCATGGCCGCCCGCTCGGCGGGGACGTGCGCGACCGCCTCCCGGCCGAGGGCGGCGTTGGCCGCCCCGTACCCCACGCCGAGCACCACGAGCCCGGGCAGCACCCGGAGCGCCGAACCGTCCGGGCCCAGGACGGCGAGGGCCGCCAGCCCGGCCGCCGACAGGGCCAGCCCGATCGCGAGGAGCAGCCGGCCACCGAGGGCGGGCACCCACCGGACGGCCAGCGCGGTCACCGTGGAGACGGCCGACCAGGCGAGCACGAGCAGGGTCACCGACAGCAGGCTCTCCCCGAGCGCCCGCTGCAGGACCGTGGGCAGGAAGGACATCAGCCCGACGACGGCGGCACCGGTCACGAGGGCACCGATCGAGGCCCCCACGAAGCCGGGGACCCGGAAGAGCGCGAGGTCGACCAGCGGGACGACGAGCCGGTTCTCGACGAGGACGAAGGCGACGAGGAGGCCGGCGCCCAGCGCGAGGAAAGCGACGACGGCGGCGGTGCCGAACCCCGACCGGGTGCCCACCAGGGCGACAAGCACGCAGCTCAGCGCGGCGACCAGCAGCACCGGTCCGGCGACGTCCACCCGGCGCCGTGTCCGGGTGCCGAGATCGGGCAGCACGAGCCGCGCCGTCCCGGCGAGAACGGCCGCGAGCAGAGCAGTCAGCAGGTACGTCCCCCGCCAGCCGGTGCCGGTGTCGAGGAGCACCGTGAGGACGCCACCCAGTCCGGTGCCGGCCCCCACGCTGGCACCCCACACGGCAGCCGCGCGGGCGCGCGACGGGCCGGGCGGGAAGGCCGCGGAGAGCAGGCCGAGCGAGCAGGCCAGCACCCCGGCGCCGCCGAGCCCCTCCAGCAGCCGGCCGCTCAGGAAGACCCCGGTCGACCCCGCGACGGCGCTGACCGCGGCACCGAGCCCGAGCAGGACCAGCCCGGCGATGAACACCCGGCGGCGGCCCAACTGGTCAGCGGCCGCACCGGCCACGAGCAGGGCGGCCGCGAGCCCGACGCTCATCGCGCTGAGCAGCCAGGCCTGGCCACCGGCCCCGGTGCCGAGGTCGGCGGCGGTGCGGACCCCGGTCGCCAGCGGGGTCACGAACGTGGCCAGGACCAGGAGCGTGCTCGCCGCAACCATCAGCAGGGTGCGGCGTTGCACGCCGGTGGCGACGGGCTCGGCAAGCACGACCACGACGGTCCCCGTCCTTGGTTTGATTCTCGAACCGACGCCAGGACCGTAGCAGCATCGGTTCGGGAAACGAACCTTGTCCGGCGGAGATTCGACGACCCGACTCGGGCCGACCGGAACACGTACGGGTGATCATCACGACTACCAGCGCGGATCCCGGGGCAGGAAGGTCGTCGTCCCCCCGTCCGGGCGCGCGGCTCCCCGTGGAGCAGCAGCGCCGGACGGCAGCCGTACCGACGAGAGGAGCGCCGTCATGGCGTCCGTCATCCACTACACGATCGCCACCGAAGCCGAGAAGAGCCCCGACTTCCGTCGCGTGCTGTGGACCGGCGAGCACACCCAGTTGGTGATCATGACCATCCCGCCGGGTGGCGAGATCGGCCAGGAGACGCATGAGGACACCGACCAGATCCTGACCTTCGTCAGCGGCACCGGGAAGGCGATCGTCTCGGGGTCGGAGAAGAACGTGGTGCAGGGCGACCTGGTCGTCGTCCCGGCGGGGCACAAGCACAACTTCATCAACACCGGCGTGAACCCGCTGATCCTCTACACCGTCTACGGCCCGCCGGAGCACGCCGACGGCGCGGTGCACAAGACCAAGGAGGAGGCCGACCGGCTGGAGGAAGAGGGCAAGGACGAGCCGCCCACGAGCTGAGCGGTACCGCTCCCCCGCATCCCTGTCGACCCGGGGCCGCCGTCAGCCGACGGCGGCCCCGGCGCGTCCGGCGGGGACCACCGGCACGTTGCGGGCGCGGGCTCCGCTCGGGAACGGTGGGGCCGTCTGCGAGGAGGTGGAGGCATGGCCGCGTCCGAGCCGGTCGTGGGACCCCGCGTCCTCGTGGTCGTGGCGACGAAGCACGGCGCCACCCGCGAGATCGCCGAGGCGATCGTCCGCGACCTGGCAGTCAGTGACGACGGCCGGGCAATGCGGCTGACAGCTCTCCGCCAGGAGGCCGAGCACGCCCCCGGGCCGGCCGGGTTCGACGCCGTCGTGATCGGGAGCGCCGTCTACGCCGGCCGCTGTCGACCGCGACCCGCGACCGATGTCCGCGGGTCGACTGCTGTCGGACTGCTCGTCGGCGGAGGCTAGCGGCTGCCGGCGCCCTCCGGCCCTCCCCGCGTTGGCCCCGACCGACCGGGAGCAGCAGACTCGGGGTCCGACGACCGGAAGGACGTACACCGTGTCCACGTACCAGCCCGCGAACCCCGAGAGCGTCTTCACCTACGGGGCGCCGCACCTGAAGTACGGCCACGGCGCGGCCGACGAGATCGGCTACGACCTGAGCCAGACCGGGGCGTCGCGCGTCCTGGTGGTCACCGACCCCGGGGTGGCCGCCACCGGTAACCCGCAGCGGGTGGCCGACCAGATGACGCAGTTCGGGATCGAGGCCGTCGTCTTCGACGGCGCGCACGTCGAGCCCACCGACGAGAGCCTTCAGTACGCCGTGGACTGGGCCCGCGACAACGGCCCGTGGGACGCGATCGTCGCCGTCGGGGGTGGCTCGAGCATCGACACCGCCAAGGCGATCAACCTGATGACCACCAACCCCGGCGAGCTGATGGACTACATCAACAAACCGGTCGGCGGGGGCAAGGCGCCGGTCAACCCGCAGAACCCGCTGATCGCCGTCCCCACCACCACCGGCACCGGCTCGGAGAGCACGACGATCTGCGTGCTCGACGTCCTGTCGCTGAAGGTCAAGACCGGGATCAGCCACGCACGGCTACGGCCCACCCTCGCCGTCATCGACCCCTCGCTCACCCTGACCCAGCCGGCCGGCGTCACCGCGGCGTCAGGCATGGACATCCTCTGCCACGCCCTGGAGAGCTACACCGCCCGGCCGTACACGACCTACGAGCGCAAGAGGCCCGAGGAGCGGGTGCCCTACTGCGGCGCCAACCCGATCTCGGACATGTGGTCGGAGAAGGCGATGAGCCTGCTCGCCGAGAGCTTCCGGCAGGCCGTGCGCGAGGGGTCGGACGAGGAGGCCCGCGGGAAGATGGCGATGGCCGCGACGTTCGCCGGCATGGGCTTCGGCAACGCCGGCGTGCACATCCCGCACGCCAACGCCTATCCGATCGCCGGGCGGGTCAAGGACTTCCACCCCAAGGACTACCCGGCCGACGAGCCGATG